>NZ_BAXQ01000009.1:0-128985 GCF_001310615.1 Thalassobacillus sp. C254
TCTAGCAATCTATGAATTGCCGCCTCAACAGCGACTCAATTAATATTATCAGAAATTGTTTTTAATGTCAACAACTTTTTAATAATAATTGCTGTTCTCAACAGCGACAAGTAATAATATATCATGTCCTTAAAACACATGCAACACTTTTTTGTATTTTGACTGAGACTGATAAAAAAGAACATTATAAATGGAAGATCACTCACCCATCAAAAAAAGCAGGGACTTTTAAGGACCCCGCCTAAACTTTTTCTCTCTATGGAAGAATCAATAAATCGACGACTACGAGAAGTGCCACTCCAGGAATGCCCAGCAACCCGGAGATCGAAACTGTAAAGAGGTTTAAAGGGATATGATAACCCACTGCACTCCCAAAGACATTTAAAAAGAATAAAGCAAGAGCTCCAATCATCAAACGTATGACCCCTTTTCCAATCCACCGAAAGGCTTAAAGGGCCCAGTGACAAATAAAATAAAAAAGACGAGCAAGCCTAATGCTGAAATAAGTAGTATCGGGTCCACTTTCGTTCACCTAGCCTTTCCACTCACTTGTTTACTCTATATGTATGTCCATCCTAAAAAATCTTTCCCCTTAAAATACCTGTTAGAAGTAAAGGCACTTCAGACTGGTCCTTCCCCTAAAAACAGCAGCCCATATCAGGATAAGCTTTCCTTCATTCATCTTCCATAATCAATAAGGTAAAGGAGGGGAGCGAAAAACAGATATACCGGCTTTACTTCTGCTGACTGCAGAAAAGAGCAAGTGAACAAAAGGGGCCAAATAAATAATACAAAGAAACCCACGCTTTAAAAAAACGTGGGTGCCTCTTCAATATGAAGGATGAAGGTGCTTTTTTACTTACTCACTCCGCTTACCTTCTTTTGTCTTGCTTCTTTTAAGAGAAATAAATACTTGGCTTCTGTAAGCTTAACATCAGCCAACACTTCTCTTGATGGCTCTACACTTTTTGATACAAATGCCTGCTGTCTTTCCAGCTGGTGCTTCATTTCCCCGATTAAACGCACGAGCCTCTCTCTTTCTTTTTGCCGGATTCTTTTCTTTTTAAATAACATCGGCATCCTCTTTCCTATAACTCACGTCGTCCCTCGATCGCTCTTGATAACGTTACTTCATCCGCGTACTCCAGATCTCCTCCTACAGGAAGCCCGTGTGCAATCCTTGTTACCTTAATTCCTGTAGGTTTAACAAGGCGGGAAATGTACATGGCAGTGGCCTCCCCTTCAATCGTAGGGTTTGTTGCCACAATGATTTCAGTCACTGTGTCATCTTGAAGTCTTTTAAGAAGTTCAGGAATTTTAATATCTTCCGGCCCGATTCCCTCCATAGGGGAAATTTCTCCATGAAGCACGTGATACAAGCCATGATACTCACGCATCTTCTCCATCGCCATCACATCTTTTGAATCTTGCACTACACAAAGAACGGTTTGATCTCGTTGTTTATCCTCACATATCCTGCATGGATCAGTATCTGTTATATGGTGGCATACTGAACAGTACGTCAAATCTCTTTTTGCGTTAACGAGGGCTTTGGCAAAGTCCAGGACGTCATCTTCCTTCATGTCTAACACGTAAAAAGCAAGACGGCTGGCTGTCTTTGGCCCGATTCCCGGGAGTTTCATAAACCCGTCAATAAGCTTTGAAATAGGGCAGGTACTGCACCGAACACTCCTCCTAATTTAGAACATCCCAGGCAGGTTCATCCCTTTCGTGAACTTGCCCATATCTTGTTCTACTAACTCGTCTACTTGTTTTAGTGCTTCATTTGTTGCGGCTAGAACCAAGTCTTGAAGCATTTCTACATCATCTGGATCTACTACATCTTCATCAATTTCAATATCTACAATTCGCTTGTCACCAGAAGCGATAACCTTAACCGCTCCTCCACCTGCTGTCGCCTCAACAGTTTTTTCTTTCAGTTCTTCTTGTGCTTTTTGCATCTGTTTTTGCATCTTTTGCATTTGTTTCATCATACTACCCATATTTTTCATTTCTCACGCCTCCTAATATAGTCACTATTCACTTTCTACAATTTCTATTAAATCAGAACCTACTAATTTAATGGCTTCGTCAACAATCGGCTCCGTTCCTGCCTCGTCTTCTGTCTGGCTGCTGAGCTGGCTCCGCATATAATCTTCCTTAACCTTTTCCCATTGGCCCATAAGAATGGTTATAAGAGTCATCGGCTTCCCGCTGATCGTTTCAATCGCGCTTTCAACTAATGAGCGGAACTTTGAGTCCACCATGTTTCTGTGCATCTCGTTTTGAAATGCCAGGAGCACAGAATCCCCTGTGGCCGCCACCGGCTTAGAATCACTTGCCCAGGCACTGGCCGGGACACTTTCGCCTTTAATTTTATTCATTACTTCCGGCCATTTAGAAGAAATGACTTGAAGTTCCTGTTTCGAAGCCGAACCTAGCATTTCTTTGACTTTGCCCAGTCCGGCTAAATTAACCCCGCCCTGTTTGGAGGAAGAAACAGAAGGCGCCACTCGGGATTTTGGCTGCGATTCTTCTTTTCTTCCTGCAGCGGCAGGCACTCCCTGTTTTTTCAACGTCTCCAACTCTTTTCCATCCGGCTGAGCTTCTTGTGTAATTCCTGGACCTCTGCAGAGCTTGTTCCTTCAGCCTGGTTTTCTACATAACAAACATTGATTAAAGATAGCTCCAAAAAAATTTTGGGGTGGCTTGCCCACTTCATTTCCTGATGATAGTGGTTCAACTTATCAATTACTTCATATAACCATGGAGTGTCAATGGACTGGGCTGTCTCCTCGAAGCTTTCCTCCACTCTCACACGGTCAAGCACTTCATCCAGCTCCGGTGCTGTTTTATATAAAAGCATATCCCGAAAGTAATAAATTAAGTCTTCCATAAAGCGAAGGGGATCTTTCCCCTCTCTTATTAATGCGTCTGCTGTCTTGATCGCTTTTGCTGTATCTTTGTCCTTTAATGCCCTGGCTGTATCAGTCAAAAATTGCTGTGACACAGCTCCGGTAATAGCAAGCACATCAGCAGATGTCACCCTATCTTCAGCAAAAGAAATGGCCTGGTCTAACAGACTCAATGCATCCCTCATACCGCCCTCGGCTGCACGGCCAATCAAATGGAGAGCTTCTTGTTCTGCCTCAATATGCTGCTCTTCTAAGATATATTCCATTCGGCCAACGAGGGCCTGGCTGGATATGCGTTTAAAATCAAAACGCTGGCAGCGAGATATAATTGTTAAGGGAATCTTATGAGGTTCTGTTGTTGCCAGTATAAAAACAACATGCTTCGGAGGCTCTTCAAGCGTTTTTAGAAGCGCATTGAACGCTCCTGTAGAAAGCATATGCACTTCATCTATAATGTACACTTTATACCTGATATCTCTGGGTGCAGCCATTACATTTTCACGGATATAGCGGATTTCGTCGACCCCGTTGTTCGAAGCCGCATCTATCTCCATTACATCAACAATTGATCCATCTCCTATCCCCCGGCAAGAAGAACACTCATTACAAGGTTCTTTTACGGGAGCGTGTTCACAGTTGATGGCTTTAGCGATGATTTTGGCTGCGCTTGTTTTCCCTGTCCCCCTGGGCCCAGTAAATAAATAGGCGTGAGAGAACTTTTCCTGGATCAGAGCATTCTGCAGTGTCTTTGTAATATGCTCCTGTCCTACCACATCGCTTAGCTGCCGTGGTCTCCATACCCTGTAAAGCGCCTGGTAGCTCACTCCCGTTCCTCCTTTAACCGGCTGACATTCATCCCTAATTATACCGGTCTCAAGCGCATAATTCAAAGCAAGGATGCATCCAATTCCGGACTTTTCTTTTCAATAATTTTATGTACAAAAAAACGACCCCCGACGGAGCCGTTTGATCATTTCATTTATTAAAGCCGTGCACCTTCTGTTGATAATGCCTCCATAAGCGTTACCTGAACAGTTAGCTAGACCCAGGCGACTCTGCGGCACACGGAAGTGGCCGCTTACTGCTGCTTCCTTCCGGACCTGACAGGGTTCACGGGTTTCCGTTGCGCAGAACCCGGGCGTCAACACCACTTATTCAGGGCAGACCTTACGGAGACAAAACCTCGAGAAGGGATTAAGCCTCGCTATAGCGGATTGCGAGTACAGGGCACCGCTACCTCCCCGCCTAGCACGACAAATTTGATAACATTGTTAGGCGTCAGCATTTCAGCGACGCATTTCTTATTCTACATACTCTTGATACAAAATGCAAGAGGCTCTTCGTAGAAAATTTTTATTTCTCGTTTGCGGTGTTTTCCTGCTTTTTTTCCAATTCAGCAATCTTAGCCATAATTACATGAGGCGGCGTATGCATGATATGCTCTAGCGGCATATTAAGTTTTTCAGCAAGCCTTTGTGCTGTTTCTAAAGAAAATTGATTCGGTTGCACCGTTCTCCCTCCACTTCTAAAACCTCTAAGGTAACTATATCACGAGAAACCAGAGGCAGCCAATCTAAAAAAGGTCAGATTTTTGTCTTTTCTTTTCTTTCTTTTTTTTGCGCAATTCCTGAAAAAAGGAAGTCAATAACAGTCCGCACTCCTCTTCAAGGATACCCGCCCTTACGTCAGCCCGGTGATTGAAACGGGAGTCATCAAGAAGGTTCATCAGCGTACCGGCACATCCTGCTTTTGGGTCGACTGCGCCAAACACTACGCGTGGAACTCTGGCCTGAACCAGAGCCCCCGCACACATAGGACAAGGCTCTAACGTCACGTACAATGTACAATCTTCCAACCGCCAGGAACCCATATATTCACATGCCTTTTCTATAGCAATCATTTCAGCATGAGCATCCGAACGCTGTCTGGTTTCTCTTTCATTATGACCTCTCGCAATAATTTCCCCTTTAAAAACAATGACGGCACCAATTGGGACCTCTCCCTTTTCCTGAGCTCTAAGAGCCTCATTTATTGCTTCCTTCATAAAACGTTGATCATGTTCCTTCATCAAATGCTCACCACCTCTCTTTCCCAGTAACACTATTTAAGTATAAAAAAGCATACCCTTTGACAAAAGGTATGCTTGTAATAGTAAGTATTATGGCGGAGGAGGAGGGATTCGAACCCCCGCGGGCCGCAAAGCCCCTGGCGGTTTTCAAGACCGCTCCCTTCAGCCGGACTTGGGTACTCCTCCGTGCTTGTTTATGTCTTTTTGGCTGACAAGAACTATAATAGCATAAGGTCATAACCCATGCAAGCAGTTTTCTAAAAAAAATTTAAAATGTAGTAAAAGAGCCGTTCCAACCGGAACAGCTCTTTTGTTATCTTTGGCTTTTAGGATCAAACGCATCTCGTAACCCATCACCGACGAAGTTAATAGATAAGACAGTCAGCACAATCAGAAGACCAGGCGGCAGCCAGGCCCATGGCTGATTTGTTAATATATTTAAGCTTGTGGCTTCACTCAGCATAGATCCCCACGTTGGTGTAGGCTGCGGAATCCCAAAACCAAGGAAACTTAATGCAGATTCTAAGATGATCATTTGTGCCATAATGACGGTAGCATTGACGATAATCGGACCGACAGCATTCGGGATCATATGCTTCCCGATAATCCGAAGATCTGAGCGCCTATTGATCTCGCACTAAGTACGTATTCTTTTTCCCTTAAAGATAAATAATTCCCTCTAATAATACGGGTGATATTTGGCCACGTAATTAAACCTAAAGTCACCACGAAAATGAAAATAGTCGTTTCCTCTAAAATAGTTACTACTGTTAACACCATAAGCAAGAATGGAAAGATTAAAAAAAGGTCAGCCAAACGCATAATAGCACTATCCACAATTCCCCCGTAGTACCCAGCTAATGAGCCAAACACAACACCAATCACTGTAACGATAAGGGTAATAAATACCCCTACTTGAATAGACACCTGCCCACCGTACAATAATCGGGCAAAGTTATCTCTCCCTGAACTGTCCGTCCCTAGAAGATTAGTAGAATTTGGATCAGCATGTACGTTTAACAAGTCCGTTCTTGTCGGGTCAATGTCTGTTATTAACGGAGCACTAAAGGATACAATAGTTATTAAAATAAAGATAACGAGACCGATAACCGCTAACTTATTGCGGATAAAGCGCCGCAAAGCGAGTTGGGTGGGACTATAGTGCTTTTCCTTTTCTTGTCCTTCGCTCGGTTCAGGTGCACCTGGGTCTGTGTTATCCATTTGTTCTGTAGCTCTAGGATCACTCATGTCTTTCACCTCAATCGTAGCGAATTCGCGGATCAACTACAGCGTAGAAAATATCCGCTAACAAGTTACCGACTAATATCGTAACTCCAACTAATAAATTTATCCCCATTATTAACGGAAAGTCCCTGTTCATTATTCCTGTTAAAAAGAGTTGTCCTAGTCCTGGAAAGTTAAAGGTGGCTTCAATCACTACCGCCCCGCTTAACAGGGTTCCAAACTCAAACCCAAGTAATGTGATGATTGGAATCAATGCGTTTCGAAGGGTGTGCTTATAAAGAACACTGTTTTCTCCTAACCCTTTAGCACGTGCGGTTCGAATAAAGTCACTTCCCATGACGTCTAGCATTTCAGATCTGATGTAGCGCATGTAAATGGCAGTACTTGCCAATCCCAGGGTGATCCCTGGAAGAACTAAATGATGTAATCGATCAATAAAGGCTTCAAACCCTGTCAAACTCGTCGATGATACCGTTCCCTGTGCTGGAAACCACCCTAATTGGAACGAAAAGAAATAAATCGCCACCAGTGCAGCAAAAAAGTTAGGTGTTGCCAGTCCCAAAAAACCAAATGTAGTAGCAGAATAATCTACTACGGTGTATTGCTTACGAGCTGAATAAATCCCTATAGGCAAACCGACAATAATCGTGACAAATAAAGAAAATACGGCTAAATAAATTGTATTGGGCACCCTCGATAGGATAAGCTCCTGCACTGTTCGTCCCGAGTAGTGCAATGAATCACCCAGGTTCCCTCTTGCCACATTAGAGAGCCAATTTGCATATTGAACATGGGGTGGTTCATTTAATCCCAATGCTTCTCGACGCTGCTCTAAAACTTCCGGGTCAATCGTAGGATCGAGCTACTGGCCTGTTAAAGGATCCCCTGGCGCTAAATACGCAAGGGCAAACACAACAACTGTCACAATAAATAACATCGGAATGAAGACAAGTACGCGCCTTAATATATACTTGTACATGTTTTCCTCCTTCTCCCTCTCATAGCAATGGCGTGTGGCATATTCACCACACGCCATTTACCATCTTATACAGCCTTATTCGGCGAGGTACCACTCGTGTGTATCTTTGTACATATTGGCAGGGTGTTCAGTAACTCCCTGGAGGCTGTCGACGTATGCAAAGTTATTGATTGGAGACCATAAGAAGACCATAGGAACTTCTTCAGATACATGCTCCGCCCACTCTGCATACACTTCCATTCGGTACTCTTCATCAAATGCTTCTGGAGCTTGTACGCCAGCTGCAATGAGTTCGTCACTATGCTCATCATTCCAGCGCGTATAGTTATAAGCAACATCAGACTGGAAATAGACTGCAGGATCCGGATCGCCAGATGCTAAGCTCCAGCCCATAAGGTAAAGATCCATGCTTCTCTCATCATCCTCAACTCGGTCAGCATGAGCAGAAAATTCACGAGGCTGCTGCACATTTACATTAATACCAATATCCTGAAGGTTCTCCCCGATAACTAAAGCCGCATTCTCACGAGCTTCATTTCCAGTAGGGTATTCAAGGTTCAATACGTATTCTTCTCCATCTGGATCTTCATAGAAGCCATCGCCTGTTATATCTTCAAAACCGGCATCTTCAAGAAGGCACGTGCCTGATCCGGGTCGTACTCATATTTCACTGGCGCATCTTCATCATATGCCAGGAAGCTTCCGGGAATGGAGCGTGGAGGACCTCTCCAGAACCATGAAGGAGTCCTTCAATCATCGCTTCACGATTAATACCATAGACAAGAGCTTGACGCACACGCTTGTCTTCAAGTTTTTCGTTAACAATGAAATTATCAGGATCAACTACACCGGCTTCCACATCCTCACTTGGACGGTGAGCCAATTTAAGACCCATGTATTGGTAACCTAAATCTTGAGGCTGGTAAAGGTTCACATTCCCCAGCGCTTCAACACTTTCCACATCATTTGGCACGATTCCGTCTGGTTCAGCACCATGTGAATCTCACCATTATCCAGTAAACCAGTCATAACAGATTGGTCAACCACTCTCCAGGTCACACTATCAAGATGAGGTCTACCTTTCCAGTAATCCTCAAATGCTTCAAGCTCATAGCGATCCCCTTCTACAGCTGCGGTAAACTCAAACGGCCCTGTTCCAATGATTTCCCCAGGGTTAGAGGAAGCAGAATGTTGTTCCATTTCATCAGCAGGAACATCACCAAACACATGCTCTGGAATAATAAAGAAGCTGGCATCGTATTCTGGTGTTACAGTAGGCTCTTCCCACCGAAATACAACCGTATGTTCATCTACAGCTTCCACACCTTCAAACTCCTCCGTATCACCGGCTTTAAACTCATCATAGCCTAACAGTGAATCTGCATAGCTTGTACGAACACCTGTATATTCTGGGTCAGCGATAGCAGTATAAGTAAACACGACATCGTCTGCAGTAAATGGCTCGCCATCATGCCATACGACATCTTCACGAAGCTGAACAGTCATTTCTGTTTGCTCATCATTTAATTCGTATTCTTCTGCAAGTTCCCCGTAAAATTCAAGGTCTTCGTTCTGTTCAAAAAGCTTTTCATGTGTGAACTCCAGGATATTATTATCATATGAGGATTGATAGTAAATTGGATTAAACTGGTGATCTGGTGCGGAATACATGGCAAGATTTATATTTCCGCCTTCTTGAGGCTCTCCTGCCGTTTCACCGTTTTCTCCATCTGTCTCTGTTTCCGCGCCGTCTTCTGCCGGATCTGCACCTTCTTCAAAATCCTCATCGCCGCCATTACACGCTGACAAGATAAGACCTGTAGATAGTAAAAATAACAAACTTTTATGTTTCATCTTTTGTGACCCCCTTTTATTTTCTAAACCAGCAAACTTTTTTGACTCTTCCCTCTCCTCCTATACCCGCGTCACCTCCTGTACAGGTTAAAAGCTGAATAGGTTAGTCTTGTTCGGCATTTTCAGCAATTTTAGGTTCAGGCTCGGTGTACAAGTGACAAGCAACATAATGTCCTCCACCCATATTTGTTAATTGAGGCCGTTCTGTTTTGCATCTTTCATGAGCTTCCGGACATCTCGTGTGGAACGGACAACCTGAAGGAGGGTTAGAAGGGCTCGGCAAGTCACCCTCTAAGACCACCCTTTCTTTTTCTTCTTCTACATTGGTTGTCGGTACAGCCGATATTAAGGCCTGTGTGTATGGATGAAGTGGTTTTTTGTATATTGATTCCTTAGGAGCAATTTCTGCCAGCTTTCCAAGATACATCACAGCCACACGGTCGCTGATATGCTTAACCACGCTGAGGTCATGAGCAATAAAGATGTATGTTAACCCGTATTCATCCTGTAAATCTTCCATCAGGTTAAGAACTTGTGACTGAACTGAAACGTCCAGGGCGGAAACGTTCATCACCTATAATCAGCTTCGGACGAGTCGAAAGAGCACGGGCAATCCCTATTCGCTGCCGCTGGCCGCCGGAAAATTCATGGGGATATTTGTTCCTTGCACTTTCGTTCAGACCCACTGTTTCAAGAAGATTTATGACTCTTTTTTCCCGTTCATTTTTGCTCATGAGCTTTTGAACGACCATCGGCTCTTCTATGATTTCTCCTACACTCATTCTTGGATTTAAAGATGCGTAGGGATCCTGAAAAATCGTCTGCATTTCTTTTCTTAAATTTCGCATTTTTCGTTGAGAGATATTTGTTATCTCTTGTCCGTCAAAACGGATCTCTCCTTCAGTAGAATCAAGAAGACGAAGGATCATTCTTCCTAAGGTCGATTTTCCAGACCCTGACTCTCCCACAATTCCTAAGGTTTCTCCTTTGTAGACGTCAAACGTGATATCATCAACTGCTTTCACATGGGCTACAGTTCTTTTTAAGAACCCTCCTTGATAGGAAAGTATTTTTTTATATTTTTAACTTCTACTAACTTTTCACGGTTTTGAACATCATGCTGGTTCTGTTGTTTCTCTTTTGTAGTGTTCATGAATGCTGACCTCCTTGACTCTCTTCATAGAGAATACAGCGGACTTTTTGCCTATTCCCTGTATCCCGAAGGTCCGGCACTTCCGTTGTGCATTCTTTCATCGCATGCTTACAGCGGGGAGCAAACCGGCATCCTTGAGGAAAGTTATGGGCCGGCGGTACAGTACCAGGTATAGATTCCAGCCGTTCTTTTTCATCGTCAAGCTGAGGCATGCTCCCTAACAGACCGACGGTGTATGGATGTTTAGGTTCCGTAAATAGTGTCTTCGCATCTGCGTTTTCTACAATTTGACCTCCATACATCACTAGTACTCTATCAGCCATCTCAGCGACGACGCCAAGGTCATGGGTAATCATTAATATGGAAGAATTTGTTCTTTCCTTCACTTCAGCCATCAGATCGAGAATTTGAGCTTGAATGGTGACATCCAGCGCCGTTGTAGGCTCATCAGCTATTAACAGTTTAGGGTCACAGCTCATAGCGATCGCAATCATCACCCGCTGTCTCATCCCCCCGGAAAGCTGATGAGGATATTCGTCTATGGTTTCTTCGGCACGAGGAAAACCAACCATTTTCAGGAGCTCAATCGTTTTTTCCCGAGCCTGCTTCTTTTTGTATCCTCTGTGCTTTATCAACGGCTCAGCTACCTGGTTTCCAATAGTAAATACTGGATTCAGTGAAGTCATTGGCTCCTGAAAATCATTCCAATTTCATTTCCCCGCACGTTGCGCATTTGCCGTTCCGGAAGATGAACGATTTCTTTCCCCTCTAATTTAATGGAGCCTTCTACTATTTTTCCCGGTGGACTGGGTATCAGACCCATAATAGACATGGAGGTTATACTTTTTCCACTGCCCGACTCCCCTACGATAGCTACTGTTTCCCCTTTGTTAATTTCAAAATCAACACCATCTACAGCTTTAGCCACTCGGTCTCCAAGATAGAAATATGTTTTTAATCCTTTTACGTCTAGTAATGCTTCATTACTCATAGGTACACCTCAATTTAACTCTATTTTCCTTTACTGAATATTTTAAAAATTTATGCTGAGACCCTGGCTTACCAAAAACTAGTTTTCTACTATAGGGTTAGGGTATAATATAGGAAAACGAATCTTTATACTGCTTTAACTCCACGCTTACATCTGCTGTGAGAATACCCTCAATTTGTGATAGTTCTTTGTTTACAAAGTGAACAAGATCTTCATTGCTTTTGAAATAGGCCTGAATAATCAGGTCATGTTTTCCGGAAAAAGCACCAATAAATCTTACTTCAGGGTACTTTTGCAATTTCCCCGCAATTTCTTCCTGCTTGCCTAGTTGAGTAGAAAAGCCAATAATCGCCTGGACTTTTAAGCCTACTTTATTTGGGTTCGTATGAATGATAAACTCAAATACTCCCTGCTGAAGCATTTTATTTATTCGGGAACGAATGGTTCCTTCACTCACATCAAGACAACGAGCAATCTCACTGTATGATCGCTTTCCATTTTCCTGCAAATACCCTAAGATAGCGAAATCTGTATTATCCAAATGGTTCATTTCTCTCACACTTCTTTTTGTATGTACTCTTCCTAGGCTTGTTCGTTATACATGCTGATTTTTTCCAAGTATAGGAATGTGTTACGATATCTTCACGCATATACGTCTTTATTTATAATTTTCGTAAGAATTAAAAGAATGAATTAAGATTATTATAAGGAAACTTGTAATTTAATGCAATATTCGTTTTTAGAAAAAAGCAAAATTATTGAAAGATTTTTTTACAATTCTACATATTTCAACGCCTAGAGACCATTTGGTAATATATTCTTCAATTTTTCTCCCTTTTCTATTTCCTTCGAATTCCGTAATTTTTTGCGAAATCACGTACATCTTTATATAAAAAGCACTCTGTCTCGCCAAAGACAGAGTGCTTATTTATCTGATGTGAGTTTTGTTTTTCATATAAGGCTGTAGAACCTCAGGGATTTTTATTGTCCCGTCTTCTTGCTGATAGTTTTCAATGATTGCAGCTACCGTGCGGCCCACCGCTAAACCAGAGCCATTTAACGTGTGAACAAATTCTGTTTTGGCCTTTGCATCTCTTTTAAAACGTATGTTAGCTCTTCTGGCCTGGAAAGATTCGAAGTTACTGCAAGAGGATATTTCTTTATATTCATTGTAGCTTGGAAGCCAAACTTCAATATCGTATTTTTTTGCGGCAGTAAATCCTAGGTCCCCTGTACACATGTTCATGACCCTGTACGGAAGGTGTAAGAGCTGAAGCACCTTTTCTGCGTGTCCAGTAAGTTTTTCAAGCTCTTCATAAGAATCTTCTGGTTTAACAAATTTCACCAGCTCCACTTTGTTAAATTGGTGCTGACGAATGAGTCCTCTCGTGTCACGGCCGGCGGAGCTGCTTCAGACCTGAAACAAGCACTAAAAGCCGTATATCCTATCGGAAGTTCTTCACCATTAAGAATTTCATCACGATGTAAATTTGTTACTGGCACTTCTGCTGTCGGAATAAGAAAATAATCTTCTTCTCTAATCTTAAAGGCATCCTCTTCAAACTTAGGAAGCTGCCCTGTCCCCGTCATGCTCGTGCGATTTACCATATATGGGGGCAGTACTTCCTCATACCCATGCTCATCTTCATGAAGATCCATCATAAAGTTGACAAGGGCTCGCTCTAAACGGGCTCCTGCCCCCTTATAAAAAGCAAAGCGGCTGCCTGTCACTTTACTTGCTCTCTCAAACTCCACAATTCCTAGCTCTGTTGCCAGATCCCAGTGGGCTTTCGCTTCAAAAGAGAAAGACGGAATCTCTCCATACGTTCTTATTTCTTCATTATCATCTTCATCACTACCGACTGGCACACTTTCGTGGGGGATATTAGGAATTGTTAAAAGCAAAGTTTCTAACTCTTCTTCAATTTCCCGCAGCTCCACATCAAGGTCTTTTATTTTTGCAGATGCTTCCTTTGTTTTCTTTATTACCTCGTCTGCGTCTTTTTTTTCTCTCTTTAGCTGGGCTACCTGCTGTGACGCTTCATTTCTTTGCTGCTTTAACGTTTCTGTTTCTTGAATTAACTCTCTGCGGCGCTTATCCAGTTCCTGGAACCGGTCGATCTCTCCAATGTTTTCTCCTCTTTTTTGAAGCTGTTCTTTTATTTCTCCGAAGTTATTTCTAAGTTCTTTAATATCAAGCATCATCTTTGCCTCCTTTTTCTGTTCGTTTGTCTTCTTTCTGCTATTCTCCATAAAAAAAGCCCTCATCTGGTAAGGGACGAGAGCTTTTCCCGCGTTGCCACCCTAAATTGAAGACGCCAGTCTTCCTCTTAGCACCCCATAACGACGGATGAACCGGAAGAACCTACTACATTCAGCCCTTCACTCCAGACTGGATTCCTGCTTATTCTTTACCGATTCACACCAGCCATCGGTTCTCTGAAAAAAGAATAAAACAGTACTAGCGTCTATCTACGAATTAAATTTATGAAGAAATCGCTTGTGTTGCGAACTGTTCTTTGGCTTCTTTTACCATTGTAGCAAAATATCTATGCATACGGCAATCTGTCGTTAATTCCGGGTGAAAGGAGCATGCGAGTAAATGACCTTGTCTGGCTACCACGATCTCTTCGCCGTATTTGGCCAATACTTCCACATTGTCACCAACTTCAGAAATAAGGGGAGCACGGATAAAGACAGCCTGTATGTCTTCTCCAATGTCTTTGACAGGCATAAGAGTTTCAAAACTCTCTCTCTGACGGCCAAATGCGTTCCGCTCCACTACCATATCCATCAGTTCTAAATGGCCTTCTCCTTCACCTGCAATTTCCTTTGACATTAAAATCAGCCCTGCGCAGGTTCCAAATACTGGTTTTCCTGATTCTGCAAACTTTTTAAGGGGTTCAAAAAAATCGTATTTATCAATTAAACGGCGCATAGTGGTACTTTCCCCGCCAGGAAAAACCAAACCGTCCAAGTCTTCCAGCTGTTCTGTGCGTTTTACAATCGTGACTTCCGTATCCGGAGCAGCTAAACATTCCACGTGTTCCCGCACTGCTCCTTGAAGAGCCAGCACTCCAATTTTCAACATGATAATGCTCCTTTGCTTGTTTGTATTGATAAGCAATGTACTCCGGGATGATTTCTTACCAGCCGCGGTCCTGCATGCGCTCTGATGCAGCCAACGTAGAAATCTCAAGACCTTTCATTGCTGTTCCTAGACCTTTGGATAATTCACCAATCAATTTATAATCTTCATAATGAGTGGTAGCTTCTACAATAGCACGGGCAAATTTTTCAGGGCTTTCGGATTTAAAGATCCCGGATCCTACAAAGACCCCGTCTGCACCAAGCTGCATCATAAGTGCTGCATCCGCTGGTGTAGCAATTCCGCCGGCAGCAAAGTTTACAACTGGAAGCTTACCGTTCTCCTGAATATTTAAAAGCAGCTCGTAAGGAGCACCGATGTTTTTAGCTTCTGTCATTAACTCGTCTTTTGACATGGTAACAACACGTTTAACCTGTGCTTGTACCATTCTCATGTGACGCACAGCTTCAACAATGTTTCCTGTACCTGGTTCACCTTTTGTACGAAGCATTGATGCTCCTTCTCCTACCCGGCGAAGAGCCTCTCCTAAATCTCTTGCTCCACATACAAACGGCACGGTGTAATCTCTTTTGTCAAGATGATACACTTCATCCGCAGGAGTCAAAACTTCACTTTCATCAATGTAGTCTACTCCTAAAGCTTCTAATACGTGAGCTTCAACGATATGTCCGATACGGGCTTTGGCCATAACCGGGATAGAAACGGCTCCCATCACTTCTTCAACAATCGTAGGGTCTGCCATACGGGCAACTCCACCGGCTGCGCGGATATCTGCCGGTACTCTTTCTAGTGCCATTACAGCAACTGCGCCTGCTTCTTCTGCAATTTTTGCCTGTTCAGCGTTTACCACGTCCATGATGACGCCGCCTTTTTGCATTTCTGCCATACCACGTTTTACTCGATCAGTACCTCTATCTGCCATGTTTTCCTTTTCCCCCTGCTCATTTTATAACTAGATCATAAACGACCTTATAAATAGTAAGATAATTTTTACTATCATTCCGTTCTATATTGTATCATTATTCTTCGTCATGTTAAAGCAGATAAGAAAAGAGGGATTAAAACCATCCTTTTACTGTATCTGCAACGTTGTTCCACATCCCTGAGAAGAAACCGCCGATACTGCGTATGCCTAAAGAAAACCAACCTGCTTTTTCAACTTCTTCATTAACAATTACAGGGACACGCTTCGCTTCTTCTAATTGTTCACTTAAATATTCTTCACTATTCTCACCAGTATATTCAAAATCAATGTACCCAATGACCTCACCTTGTTCAATAGGTGCTGTCAGCTGATTCTCTTCATCAAGGAATTCTCCGTTAATCGTTAAATTAGGTGTATACGCATCAGCCTCTTCATTGCGATGCAGCAGCAACGTTAAAGGTTCAGCGGTTGAAATAGAAACTTCTGACTCTGTTCCTCTGCTTACCGGCAATGTTTCATGGCCTTCAATTTGGTATCCTTCTTCCGCCACTTCTTCATGTTCATAGTTATCAAAACCATAATCCAGAAGTTTTGCAGTTTCTTCAAAGCGGGCTTCACGAGAATCTGTCCTCATCACAACGGAGATTAAGCGAAGATCCTCTCTTTCCGCTGTGGCAGTAAAGGCATTTCCCGCAAGGTCTGTGTACCCTGTCTTTAAACCGTCAAGGCCTTCATAGGCAAAAGGAAGATCTAATTCAGGAAGCATCCAGTTCCAGTTCACCATATCTATTTCGTCATCTGTGCCTTCTTTGAAAGACTTACGCCCAATGCTTGCTGTCTCCAGCACTTCCGGGTACTCATCCAGCAGGTTATAAGCAAGCTTTGCTGTTGCCCGGGCAGACATCATATTCTCTGCATCTGCACCAGTGCCTTCAGGATGCAAGCCTCCCATTGAGTTATTATTCAACCCGCTTGAATTGACAAACTCATATTCATCAAGCCCTAATTCAGCAGCTTTTTCGTTCATTTTATCGACAAACTCTGTTTCAGAGCCGGAAATTAATTCAGCTAATGCTATCGTCGCTGCATTGGCAGAGTATATAGCCATTGATTCATACAGTTCACGGACGGTGTATTCCTCATCAGGTCTTAACGGTACATTTGACAAAGCTCGAACGTGAGAAAGTTCCCTGACCTTATCACTTATAGGAACCGTCTGGTCCCAGGAGATCTCCCTTCCTCGATAGCTTCATGTACCAAGTATTCTGTCATGATCTTTGTCATGCTCGCAGGGGGGAGTATTACATCTATGTTATCTTGATAAATAATCTTCCCCGTTTCTGCATCAACTAAAATTGCAGCCTCAGCTTCTAGATCCGGTCCGCTTGCTTCCGCCGAACCAGCAAATCCAAAAACTGCTAAACTACTAAGTACAGCGGCTGCCCCTGTTCCTAAAAAATTCTTTCCCAACTTGCTACACCTCCATGATGACTTGCACAAAAGATATTCTATCATAAGAATATGGAAAAACATAGATTCCCAGAGACCCTATTCTATCTTTTTTTCACTTCTGTTTTTGTTGCTTTTTCACTATTACACAGCTTTGTTTGCTGCCAGGTGGCTCCTGAAGACAGAAGATTGCTCGCAGTTTTCATTTTGAAGGTAAAAGCGGGGATAATTCAGGAAGGTGACCTTGCTCCAGAGTCTTGCTTGGTAATAAATCTTACTAACAAAAAGAGCTTTTCCCGGGAAATAAAGGAAAAAGCTCGATTGAAATTGCTTACTTTGTTAACAGCCTTCAGCTTCTACTCTCCTGGCTGCCAAAACAGGGGGCCGGAGAACTCAGCCCCTTCCATGGCGTTTTGAAGACCAGGTCTTAGCTTACAAGCTATAGTTTGGTGCTTCTTTAGTAATTTGAACGTCGTGAGGATGACTTTCAATTAAACCGGCGTTTGTTATCCGGACAAATTTTCCGTTTTCTCGTAAATCATCCAGTGTCTTTGTGCCACAATAACCCATGCCAGCCCGAATACCCCCTAATAACTGATGAAGAGTATCGGAAAGCGGTCCTTTATAAGGAATTCGCCCTTCTATGCCTTCGGGTACAAGCTTTTGATTTTTTTCCTGGAAATAGCGATCTTTACTTCCTTGTTCCATTGCCCCTAGTGAGCCCATGCCCCGGTACACTTTAAACTGACGTCCTTGATAAATCTCTCTTTCTCCCGGGCTTTCTGACACTCCCGCCAGCAAGCTTCCGAGCATAACCGCATGTGCTCCGGCAGCAAGTGCTTTTACGATGTCTCCAGAGTATTTAATGCCGCCGTCTGCAATAATAGGCACGTTATGCTTGCCAGCTTCTTGTGCACAGTCGTAGACCGCAGTAATTTGAGGGACTCCTACTCCTGCAACAACGCGAGTGGTACAAATAGATCCAGGGCCAATTCCCACCTTTACAATGTCAGCTCCAGCTGTAATTAAATCCCTTGTTCCTTCAGCTGTAGCTACATTTCCTGCAATAATTGAAAGATCCGGAAACTCATTGCGGATTTCTTCCACTTTGTTGAGTACTCCCCTGGAATGACCGTGCGCCGTATCAATTACGATGACATCTACCCCCGCGTCCACAAGTGCACTTACGCGTTGAACACTATCTTCTGTCACGCCTACGGCTGCTCCGGCAAGAAGACGTCCCTGTTTATCTTTGGCGGAGTTTGGAAACTCGATTACTTTTTCAATATCTTTGATCGTAATTAAACCTTTAAGCGTGCCATCTTCATCAACGAGAGGAAGCTTTTCAATCTTATATTTTTGCAGTGTTTTTTCAGCTTCCTTTAAGGTTGTCCCTACAGGAGCCGTAACAAGATTATTGCTCGTCATTACTTCTTCAATCTTGATGGAATAATCTTCAATAAACCGAAGGTCTCTATTTGTTAATATTCCAACAAGCTTTTGATTTTCATTTACAATCGGCACCCCGGAGATACGGTATTTAGCCATTAATTTTTCTGCATCAAATACCTGTCTGTCTGGTGTAAGAAAGAAGGGATTAGTAATAACACCGCTTTCTGACCTTTTTACTAAATCCACAAGCTCTGCCTGCAGTTCAATAGACATGTTCTTATGGATAATGCCAAGTCCCCCTTCACGGGCCATGGCGATGGCCATACCGGCTTCTGTTACTGTGTCCATTCCTGCACTAATGATCGGGAGGTTCAGCGGAAGTTTTTCTGTTAAAGTCGTTTTCACTGATACTTCGCGAGGATGAATTTCAGACCGGTCCGGAACCAGCAATACATCATCAAACGTCAATCCTTCTTTTTCAAACTTATCTGTGCGCACGATACTTGTCATCCTCTCTATTATGGTCTTCCCTGAATCTAATCAGTCTCTAAATATTATTAAGTAGGGTAACAATTGGGTATCCTACTGTCAAGAAACAAATGTGAAGCTGTCTTCTTAACTAAGAAGACACCATTTCAATGAGTGATTTGAGGACACAAAATGTTATTTTTCATATCTTATCATTTTTTGTCTTTTTTTAATGCTAATTATCTGAAGTTTAAACATTCAAAAAACTATGGGCACAAAAACTCTTTATACTTAAAAAAGGAGCCTCAGGCATGAATTCTCTCGATCAATCCTTTTCTTTTTTTCTCCCTTTAGAAGGGCAGGATATGCTTCAGCGATTTCTTTACCAGCACTATAAGTCCAACTCCTTTCGTGAGGCGAAGGCATTTAGTTACAACAACACCACCCCTCTTTCCCATTACTGGAAGCTTGGCAGGCTGCTCTTTGAACAGGCTGACTCTTCCCCTTTAGCTCTTCAGCCTTTGCTCTATTTTTATGGATTCGTTGATTTGCTTAAAGGAACTGTCCTTCTCTATGACCCTCACTACCCGAGCTCCTCCCATGTGCTGGCCCACGGTGTCAGTACTCGTAAACGCAAGAAAAGAAGCTATTGTTTTTTAGATGACGAAGTAAAAATTCAAAAAAATGGACTCTTTTCACATACGGCCAGCGTTATGTTCCACATGAAACACGTAGAAGGAGAAAAATGGTCAATGGGTCATCTGCTTTTGCAGATCCCTGAGCTTTATGAACTTTTTACTTTTATTCACAATTATCCACCATTGCTAACCGTAGAGTTCCATCCTGAATTCTTTGAGATTAAAAGCCAGCAGCCAATAGGCCAGACCGAAAGAGAAAATGTAAAAGAATGGATCTCAAAAAAGGAGATGAAAGCCGTACTGAAAGAAGAAGGTTCTTCCGTGCTTTCTTATTCTTCCTCTCTTATAGAGAATTCTGCCTTTAAAAAAACTCTCCTTCAAGATCATGAAAATCGTTATTACCTTCTTCCTGACGTGGAGAAGCATACTGGTTTACATGAATTACTGGTTCATTACCTTCTTTTGTATAACCTAAGCATGATATGCAGATATGAAACGGAATGGTGGGGAGAGCTGATCACCCATCAAACAACCAGTGATTTTTCTTTTATAAAAGCTTATCTTGCCCTTGTACGAGAAAAAGTTCCCTTTCTTTTTCAGCCTTACTATACCCCATAGTATCCTGAAGATCTTTATCAGCGCCAAACAACTACCTCTTTGATTGTGTAAAGATCTTTTGCAGAAAGCTGAATAACCTTCTCAGTATCTTCCATGCAGATAACAGGGCAAGAAGGTGCTTTGTCATCTATGAACACAATCTTTCCTTTTTTACCGTTGTTCAATTTCACAGTAAGGCCAGTTGAAAGTGTAATTAAACTCTCCAGAAGAGTTTCAGTTACTTTAGGGGAAAACTTGCCAAAGTTTTTTAACGATATATCTTCTACCGCCTTAAACGGCGACTGCCCTAAACGGTAAGGGCGGTTTGTTGTCATGGCATGGTAGGCATCT
Organism: Thalassobacillus sp. C254; assembly: GCF_001310615.1. Lineage (NCBI taxonomy): Bacteria > Bacillati > Bacillota > Bacilli > Caryophanales > Bacillaceae > Thalassobacillus > Thalassobacillus sp. C254. The sequence continues at coordinate 20,135 of NZ_BAXQ01000009.1, forward strand.
GCCACAGCTACTATTTGACTAAAGGGATGGATCTGATCACTTTTTACACCTGTAGGATATCCGCTTCCATCTTCTCTTTCATGGTGCTGAAGAACAGCCAGGGCCATTTCGTTGGAGGCTATATTTTCCCTGACCATTTTATAGCTTACATATGGATGCTTTTTTACAATTTCATATTCCTTTTCTGTTAATATCCCTTTGTTATCCAGGTGGGATCTTCCTATCTTAAGCATTCCCACATCACATAATGCAGCAGCTTCAGCTATCTGAATGCTCTCTTTTGGTGTATACCCCATCTTTTTACTTATAAAGTAAGAGAGTAATCCGGTACTGACAGCATGGTGATAAGGGTAGTCTTCCTTAATGGAATATTGATTAAGAAACAAAGGTATGGGCGGAATCTTGTCCATTTCTTCAACAAGGCCAGTAAAGATCCCTTCCAGCTTCTTATTATCTACCTTTTCTTTATTCACCCACTCTCTGGAAAGTTTAGTAAAGGTCGTCACTGCCTGTTTGTACCGATACAAAAAAAGGGACGTTTTGGAAGAAGCAAGGCTGCTTTCTTGGTTTACTTCAAAAGAACTATTCTCTGAACTTCTTTCGTTTTGGCTGTTTTCTTTTTCTAAAAGGGAGCCTGTTCCTACAATTTCCACACTCTCTACAAGAAAGACCTCCAGTATTTCTAAGTGAGATTCCTCCAGCACCGTATCTTTTTTCAACAAAGGAACATTCTTAGATACAAACACGTCTTCTTTCAATATAAAGCCTGCTTTTACTTCCTTTGAGTTTACTCTCATCCTCATTCTCCTCTAACCATGACGATTGTCTTCTTTTACCTTTTTTAAGGCATTCAAGCTTAGATCAATTAATCAGATTACGCTCCTTAAACTCTTTGTTTATTTCTTTCATCATACCTTTCAAGGAAATGAAAGGCTATGCTTTTTGATTATAAATAAAAAGGATCAACCTCCGGCCCGTTTGGCCGAAAGTTGATCCTTGGTAAACCATTGTTATTCTTTTTTGCTGCCTGTATTATTCTTCTTCCGAATCCATATCTTCTGCTTCTTCTACTGCTTCTTCTGCAGAAGCTTCCGCCTCACTGGTTTCTTTGGCAGCTTCATTTCCTTCTTCAGTTTCTTCCTCTGTTTCGTCGAGCTCTTCCTCGATTTCTTCCTCGATTTCTTCAGGGATTTCCACTGGTGCAACGGTAGCCACTTCTTCACCTTCTCCTACACGTATCAAGGTAACCCCTTGCGCATAGCGGCCTAACCTGGATATTTCCTCTGCACGTATACGAATCAATACCCCATGTACGGTCATAATCATGATATCCTGCTGATCCGCTACAAATCTCAGGGCAACAAGATGGCCTGTTCTTTCGGTAAGAGTCGCTATTTTAAGACCCTTCCCTCCCCGGTTCTGTACTTTGAATTCTTCTGGGAGAGTTCTCTTGCCAAATCCTTTATTTGTAACAATCAGGACATCTTCATTTTCTTTAATGATGTCCATCCCTATCACTTCATCATCTTCTGCAAGGCTGATGGCCTTCACCCCTGTAGCACTTCGGCCCATGAGCCTGACGTCTTTTTCATGGAAACGGATGCCCATTGCATTCTTTGTTCCAATTAGCAGTTCATCATCCCCGTGGGTCAAACGCACGCCATGAAGCTCATCGTCCTCTCTCAGGTTAATAGCAAACAGGCCGCCTTTTCTTATGTTTGCAAATGCTGACAGGGAAGCACGTTTTGCTATTCCTTTTTTTGTAAGGAAGAATAACGAGGAATCTTCGCTGAAATCCTGGATTGGAATCACCGTACTGATAAATTCATCCTTTTCAATCTGCAGCAGGTTAATCACTGGAATTCCTTTTGCCGTTCGTCTTAATTCAGGAATTTCATACCCTTTTAAACGATAAACCTTCCCCTTGTTAGTAAAAAAGAGAATGGTGTGATGAGAGTTTGTAGTAAATAAATGCTCTACAAAGTCATCCTCGTTGGTTCCCATTCCTTGTATTCCTCTCCCGCCTCGTTTTTGGCTTTTGTAGGTGGATAAAGGAAGTCTCTTAATATATCCCTGGTGAGTGATACTGATCACTACGTTTTGTTTAGGAATCAAGTCCTCATCTTCAATATGATTGCTGCCTGCAGTAATTTCTGTTCGGCGGCTGTCATTAAATCTTTCTTTAAGCTCAGTAAGCTCTTCGCGGATGATTTCCAGGACTTTTTCTTCACTTGCCAGGATTGCTTTCAGTTCTGCAATTCTGGCCATTAATTCTTTATATTCGTTTTCAATTTTATCCCGCTCTAATCCAGTCAAACGTTGAAGACGCATATCAAGGATGGCCTGTGCTTGATCCTGACTTAAAGAGAACCGATCCATTAAACCGTTTCTTGCAATCTCCGTTGTTTGAGAGCTTCTAATTAATTCAATCACTTCATCAAGGTGGTCAAGAGCTATTCGCAGTCCTTCCAATATGTGAGCCCTTGCTTCTGCTTTGCGAAGTTCAAAAGCAGTCCTTCGTTTAATTACCTCTTTTTGATGCTCTAAATAATATGATAAGCATTGTTTTAAGTTCAGCACCTTCGGCTGTCCGTCAACGAGGGCCAGCATATTGATGCCAAAGCTCGTCTGCAATGCCGTCTGCTTATATAAGTTATTTAACAACACATTTGCGTTTGCATCCTTGCGGACTTCAATTACGATTCTAAGGCCCGTGCGATCCGATTCGTCTCTTAAGTCTGTGATTCCTTCAATCTTCTTATCCCGGACAAGTTCCGCTATCTTTTCTACCAGCCGTGCCTTATTTACCTGGTAGGGAAGCTCAGTTACAATAATTGCTTGTTTTCCATTCGGGCTTTCTTCTATTTCAGCTACCGCACGAATTAAAATGGAACCACGTCCGGTTAAGTATGCTTTTCGAATGCCGCTTCGTCCTAAAATGGTAGCCCCTGTTGGAAAGTCAGGACCTGGGATATGTTCCATTAATTCTTCAATTGAGATCTCCGGATTCTCGCTGAGCTCGAGCACTCCATTAATCACTTCACCAAGCTGGTGAGGAGGTATATTGGTAGCCATCCCTACAGCAATGCCGGCGGCTCCATTAACAAGGAGGTTGGGGAAACGTGACGGAAGAACAATGGCTCTCTTTCTGCCCCGTCATAGTTATCTTGATAGTCAATTGTGTCTTTATTAATGTCACGAACCATTTCCATGGAGATCTTGGCCATTCGCGCTTCAGTGTAACGCATGGCAGCTGCTGCATCTCCATCTACGGATCCAAAGTTTCCATGTCCGTCGATAAGCATATAACGGAAACTAAAATCCTGTGCCATCCTTACCATCGTTTCATAAACGGCAGAGTCACCGTGCGGGTGGTATTTCCCAATAACCTCTCCGACGATACGCGCTGACTTTTTGTATGGCTTATCCGGTGTCATGCCTAATTCGTTCATAGCAAATAAAATTCTGCGGTGCACAGGCTTTAAACCATCTCTTACGTCTGGCAAAGCACGGCTGACAATTACGCTCATGGCATAGTCTAAAAAAGACGTCTGCATTTCTTGTCCTATGTTTATTTCTCTTACTCTGGATTCATTCTCTGCCATCCTACTACCTCCATTTCCTTCCGGTAACGTCCTGGCAGTGGGCTCTGGATTCTATTGCCCTGTTACCAATATTAAGCAGGAAAGGGCAGGGTCCTCTTCCCCACCCTCTTGCTTATACGTCTAGATTCTTAACATAATGTGCATTTTCCTGAATAAAATCTCGCCGTGGTTCCACGCGGTCGCCCATAAGCGTTTCGAAAATTTCATCGGCTTTCATGGCGTCTTCCAAGGTAACCTGCAGCGTTGTACGTGTCTCAGGGTCCATCGTAGTCTCCCACAGCTGATCCGGTTCATTTCACCAAGCCCCTTATAGCGCTGATACCCTGGTTTAGGCTGCTTAGGAAGCTCTTCCAGGATTTGATCTAGTTCCTTTTCATAATACGCATAGTGGATCGCTTTTCCTTGCTGAACCTTGTAAAGAGGAGGCTGGGCAATATATACATATCCTTCTTCAATAAGGGGACGCATGTATCGATAGAAAAAGGTTAAGATAAGCGTTCGAATATGGGCGCCATCCACATCGGCATCAGTCATAATAATAATCTTATGATACCTTGCTTTTGAGATATCAAATTCTTCGCCAATCCCGGTACCTAAGGCAGTGATAATTGAACGTATTTCATTATTTGCAAGGATCTTGTCAAGCCTTGCTTTTTCCACATTAATAATCTTACCGCGCAAAGGAAGAATTGCCTGAAAGTGCCGGTCTCTCCCTTGTTTTGCTGATCCTCCGGCTGAGTCGCCCTCCACTATATAAATTTCACTGATAGAAGCATCCTTCGTGGAGCAGTCTGCGAGTTTTCCAGGAAGAGAGCTTACTTCCAGGGCGCTTTTTCTTCTTGTAAGCTCCCTGGCTTTTTTCGCTGCTTCCCGAGCCCTTGAAGCCATCAGTCCTTTTTCCACAATCAGCTTTCCAGTGTCCGGGTTTTCAATTAAGAAACGTGAAAAAGCTTCTGAAAACAAGGAATCAGTAATCGTTCTGGCTTCACTGTTTCCTAGCTTTGTCTTTGTCTGCCCTTCAAATTGCGGATCGGGAATCTTCACCGAAATGATAGCTGTCAGTCCTTCTCTTACATCTTCTCCTGTAAGATTAGGATCGTTTTCTTTAAAGAGGCTGTTCTTACGGGCATAATCATTGATCACACGTGTGAGGCCTGTTTTAAAGCCTGACTCGTGGGTCCCGCCTTCGTGGGTATTTATGTTATTAGCAAATGAATAAATATTACTGGCAAAGCTGTCATTATATTGGACGGCTATTTCAACCTGAATACCTTCTTTTTCACTTTCAATGAAAATAGGCTTTTCGTGCAAAGTATCACGAGAGCGATTCAAGTATTCTACAAAGGAAGCGATGCCTCCTTCGTAGTAATACTCTACCTTCTTTTCTTCTTCTTCTCTCTTATCCGTAAAAATAATTCTGAGCCCTTTATTTAAAAAGGCCAGCTCCCGAAGCCTGGTTGCTAATGTATCAAAATCAAACTCCTGGGTTTCCTGAAAAATTTCCTGGTCAGGCTTAAAATGTATCTTCGTGCCCCGCTTTTCTGTCGTGCCGATCTGCTCTAGATCCTGCTGGGGCACACCTCTTTTAAAGCTTTGAAAATAGATTTCTCCTTCTCTGTGCACTTCTACTTCTAAAAGTTCTGACAGAGCGTTCACAACAGAAGCTCCTACCCCATGTAAGCCGCCTGATACCTTGTAACCGCCGCCGCCAAATTTACCTCCTGCATGAAGAACGGTCATAATCACTTCAACAGCAGGTCGGCCCATTTTTTCATGCATGCCGACAGGGATCCCGCGCCCGTTATCTTGCACGGTAATGCTATTATCTTCTTCCACAGCGATTTCTATTGTGTCACAATATCCGCCCATCGCTTCATCAATACTATTATCAACAATTTCCCACACTAAATGGTGGAGTCCCCGTCCGCTTGTAGAGCCAATGTACATTCCCGGGCGTTTTCTTACGGCTTCCAAACCTTCCAAGACCTGAATTTGACTCTCATCATATGAATGTTGTTCCATGGACAATTTATTCACCTTCACTTCCTATGGAAATATCACAGCTTCCTTGAACTGTGCTTTCCGTTCAGTTACCTCGTCATGCTGAAAAAAAGATTCGGAAATTTCTTCCTTGCTTACGATCTATTTTTATATGGGAGCTTTCCCATTAATTGTCATGCACGGTTTCTTCTTCACTATAATCCTCAATACCTGACACAACTGAAGCCCTTCTTTTAAGGGTTAATGAGGAAATAGGTGAAAAGTAAAGGATATCGTCAGTTACGACAATCGACTTTTGCAAATCTGCAGAAATTTCTATGATGTCTTTCTTGTCTTTGGCATTTAAAAACTGCTGACTGATTGCTGAAGACTTGTTTGTTTCATAATCTAAGATTGCCACTACGTCTTTAGCGCGGATTACCGTGTCACCGCCTAAATGGATAAACATCGTATACCCCTCATTTCTTCTGCTGCAAACGACCATCTTCTACATAAAACATGGAAGCTTGCTTTAGTGTCTCATGCTCTATACCTTCAACGCTGGTTGTCGTTACAAAGGTCTGCACCTTGCCCTGGATCGTATTTAAAAGGTGAGACTGACGGTGATCATCTAATTCAGAAAGAACATCGTCTAATAATAAAATCGGGTATTCCCCGATGTTTTCTCGAATTAGTTCTATTTCAGCCAGCTTTAATGATAAAGCGGTCGTTCGCTGCTGTCCCTGTGAACCATATGTTTGCACGTTCCTGTCATTTACCGTTAATTTAATATCTTCCCGGTGAGGACCAACTAGCGTCACACCGCGGCGTTTCTCATTATCTCTTACTTTCCCAAATGCTTGTTTGTATTCTTCTTCTATCATCGACAATTCCATGCCTTCTGATACCTCTGCAGTAGGGACATACGAAAGAATCAGCTCCTCTTTTCCCCGGCTGATTTCTTTATGAATCGTCTTCGCCCATTTTTCCAGCATGTTCAGAAAGTGGAAACGCCTTTCGACTAACTTGGCTGCTGCTTTTATTAATTGCTCAGTCAGCACCTCCAGCATCATATCGGCTTGAGTGCCTGACTTGGAAAACATGTCTTTCAGCAACTGGTTTCGTTGCTTTAATATCCGGTGATAGACAGCAAGATCATGCAAATAAACCGAACTGATCTGCCCTATTTCCATATCAATAAATCGGCGCCTGACTTGTGGGGCGCCCTTCACTAAATTTAAATCTTCTGGTGCGAACATGACTACATTGCATGCTCCTATATATTCACTTAACTTTCTTTGTTCTAATTCATTATATTTAACCTTTTTTCCCTTTTTTGAAAGGATCACTTCAAGACTAAACGGGCCTGATGATTTCGAAAGCTGGGCATGGATGCGAGCAAAATCCTCATCCAGTTTATTAACTCTTTCTCCCTGGGAGTCCGGTGGGATTTTGTAAAAGCAAGCACATAGATAGCTTCCATAAGGTTTGTTTTCCCTTGAGCATTTTCCCCTATTATAACATTGATTTTATTTTCAAATTGCAGGGTCAGCTCTTCATAATTTCTATACTGTTTTAAATAAAGCGATTCAATATGCAAAAAGCATCCCTCTAACTAGAAGCGGAAACAACAAACTGCCCTATCCCTTTAATAACTATTTCATCCCCGTCATAGAGCTTTTTCCCTCTTCGCTGTTCCGGCTCTCCATTTAACTGAATCTCATGTTCAGATAAAAACCACTTGGCCATTCCGCCTGTATCGATAACCCCGGTTTCTTTTAAGAATTGACCAAGAGTAATATATTCTGTTGAAATCTTTACTTGCTCCATCCCTTGCTCCCTCCTTTTGTCACCAGTTTTCAATCAGGAAAATAAGGTCTTTACCAAAATAAAAAATGTATGCCTCCGCAAGGCACATGGATACATCTTATATTTTACTAAACTCTCGTCCATACGCCAATAGGCTGTTTGGATTTCTTTTTTTCCTTAAGGCTCTACTCCTTATTGTCTTTACATTTTATTATTTTACCCTTTTTGTTTTTTTCTTTATCAAAAGAAAACCCGCTTTTTTGGGAAAGCGGGGAATCGGCTGAGAACTCAATACTCTTTTTAGTATGTTCTGACGGGTGAAAAAAGGTGAAGCATTTGGTTATGGTCAGTCGGACGAATGACAAAAGGACTCATAGCTCCAGTAAACATGATATCAATCACTTCACTATCAATGACTTTTAAGGCATCCATGATGTTTTTGCCGTTAAAAGAGATCCTGAGTTCTTCTCCTTCAAGCTTTTCGGTCGTGATTTTTTCAGTAACCTTCCCTACTTCTGCAGATACCGAGCTCACTTCAATTGTTGTTTGATCAAGCGTCTTTAGGTTAATGACATTGTTTTTTGCTTCCCTGGACAACAGCAGGGCACGTTCGAGTGAATTTAAAAGCTCTTTTGTGTGGATTTCCATGCGCGTTTTTGACTGGCTTGGAATCATATTTTTTGTTACCGGATACTTTCCATCGAGTAAACGAGAGAAAAACAAAAGGTTCTTAAGTTTAAACAGAACTTGGCTTTCGGTTACTACAATGTCTATATAGTCTTCGCTGTCTTCTACGATCTTGCTTAGTTCGTTTAAGCTTTTCCCTGGAATCACGACGTTGCTTATTTCCAGTTCCTCCATGTTTGTTTCCACAGGAGCCGTCCGAAGTGCCAGCCTGTGACTGTCTGTTGCAGTACAGGAAAGTGTCTGGTCTTCTATTTCCAGGTTTACACCTGTCAACACGGGGCGTGTTTCCTGAGAGGACACTGCAAAAACTGTTTGTCTGATCATATCTTTCAACAGACTTTGGGGCAACGAAAACGTCTGATCTTCCTCAAGCTGTGGTAAACGCGGGTACTCTTCAGGATCCAGTCCGTTTAAATTAAACACTACACTTCCTGATCGTAAAGTGGTCGCAAATTGATCTTGAACACTTACCTCTATTTCATTACCAGGGAGTTTTTTTACGATATCAGCGAAGAATTTTGCCTGAAGTACGATGCTTCCTTCATTTTTTACTTCCACATTTCTTTTTTCATCTTCTTCTGATGGAATAAACGCTTCTATGGATATATCAGAATCACTTCCTGTTAAAGTGACGCCTGTTTGTGAAGCTGAAATTTTTATGCCCGTTAATATGGGGATTGTTGTACGGGAAGAAACAGCTTTATTTACATGCTGTACCCCGTGTACAAATTGTTCTCTGTTTATGACAAAATGCATAATTCATCTCCCTTTAACATATATTTATTATTTAATAAAAAAATCGTCGTAGTAATAGAGGGTGTTTATACTGTGGATAAGTCAGAAGAGTTCACGAATGGCAAAGAAATCCACATGTGGATAGTGTGTGTGTAACTTTACTGGTTTTGCACATTATCCTTTAAGCTTGTCGATAATTTCCTGCACCTTTTGCTGTAATTCTTCATCAGACGACATTAATTTTGAAATTTTCTCATGAGCATGAATGACTGTCGTGTGATCTCTTCCGCCGAATTCCTCCCCGATTTTAGGCAGAGATGAATCTGTCATTTCCCTTGAGAGGTACATAGCAATCTGTCGCGGAAAAGCGATCGTTTTTGTTCGTTTTTTTGCCATGAGTTCATCTCTTTGAATTTGAAAGTGTCCGGCTACCTGCGTTTGAATATCCTGTATGGTCACAACCCTCGGCTTAGCTGAAGGGATGATATCTTTTAAGGCTTCTGCAGCAAGATCGGCATTCATATCCTGGTTAATTAACGAAGAATAAGCGACCACTCGAATCAGAGCCCCTTCAAGCTCCCTTATATTTGTATCTATTTGATTTGCGATATAAAGCATGACTTCATTTGGGATATCAAGCTTCTCTGCTTTTGCTTTTTTTCGCAGGATCGCAATTCTCGTTTCCAGGTCTGGAGGCGTAATGTCTGTGATTAACCCCCATTCAAATCTGGAGCGGAGCCGATCTTCCAAAGTGGGAATCTCTTTTGGTGGACGATCACTTGAGATCACAATTTGTTTGCTTTCTTCGTGCAGGGCGTTAAACGTATGGAAAAATTCTTCTTGAGTCTGTTCTTTCCCCGCTAGAAATTGAATATCATCTATCAAAAGAACGTCAACGTTTCGATACTTGTTTCGAAAGTTAATCGTTTTGTTGTCACGGATAGAATTAATAAACTCATTAGTGAATTTCTCAGAAGATAAATACACCACGCGAGCACTAGGATTATGGTCAATGACGTAATGCCCGATTGCGTGCATCAAGTGTGTTTTCCCAAGTCCTACACCACCGTATATAAATAAGGGATTGTACGCTTTAGCAGGTGCTTCGGCCACTGCTAAAGAAGCAGCATGGGCAAATCGGTTTCCTGAGCCAATGACAAACGTGTTAAACGTATATTTGTCATTTAACATGCTTTTTGGAATTTCTTCTTGTGCAGCCTGGGCTTTAGGAGGGGATTTCTTCAAATCTTCCTCAACTGAAAACTGATCTGTTTCCTCATCATCCGGGATAATAAATTTCACCTGCAAAGCAGCGCCGGTAATGTCCTTTAATGTATCGGAAATAATGTCGGAATATCGGTTTTCAAGCCAGTCCCTGGCGAATTCATTGGGTGCTTTTACAATGATCATGTCTTCTTTTATATCTGCTGCTTGAGTTGCCTTCAGCCAGGTTTCAAAACTGGGCTTACTCACTTTTTTTTGAATAAGCTCGAGTGTTTGATTCCACAAATCAGTTATATTCTCCAATCCGTGCACCCTCCTTTTGTCAGTAATATTGTCTTCCCTTCCGAGAAAAACAAGGCAAGAAAGGCTTCCCAACTTCATTGTGAAAATAAGAAGGAAGCCTCGTAAGGTCAGTTGTATAAGAAATGTTCACCCTGTATGTATAAAAATACTTCAGTACTTATGCACAAAAAAACAGCACTAATAAACATGTATATATAATATAGTAGGAAGAAGGAATGTCCACAACTGGAAGTGAAATGTGGACAAGCATATACAGAGCCTGTGGAAAGTTATCAACACAGTTATCAACAGCTGTGGATAAGAAAAACCTTGTTCACAGTTGTCCAGAGTAAAAACAAATATATCATATCAAAAAAAAGAGCGTTAGCAACGGGATTATATGTACTTATCCACACAACTCTACCCCTTGTGTACAATAATTATCCACACCACAAGATGGTGTGTACAACTTGTCGAAAAGGTGTCGAAAACTAAAAAAAGGAACAGAAAAGTTATCCACAAAGGCAAATTCGGTTACAAGGAACAAAGATTACATCATTTAGGGAAATTCATTTTTTAGGCAGGCAGAATTTCTTTTTTTATGCTCTGATAAAGAAGAAAGTTGATTTCTTATGGGAGAAAAAACGCATACGACATCGGGAATAGCATTATCCGAAGATCCCAAAAGGTGTTTTCCCCAAGACTATGGCAAACCGAGACATAGAGGACACCGTGAATGAAGTGATGCAGGAATAGATGTTGCACTTACGTTTAGGAGCAAGCGAGCGTAAATAAACAATAAAGTTTTACAAAGCCTTTTTAATTAGAGGAGTGTTTTCATTTACCTTTGACTTATGTGAATATAAAAAACAGAAGCATCTTGACATGTTTGTCTTTCCTCTATATAATTCTACAGGATGTCTTGTTTATAGAAGATAAACCTCAGGAGGTGCATATAGAATGGGAAAACCAACTTTTAACCCGAATAATCGTAAGCGTAAAAAGGTTCATGGCTTCCGTGCGCGTATGAGCACAAAGAATGGACGTCATGTATTAAAGCGTCGTCGTCAAAAAGGAAGAAAAGTATTATCTGCTTAAGGCCACTGATTGTGACAGTGGTCTTTTTTCTCTTTTATCTTGTATGTTTTAAAAAGAAGGGGAACTTACAAGTGTGAAATCCACTTTTTTCATTACATATTTTTTGTCTAATGAGGTGCTGGGATGAAAAAGGAGTACAGAATAAAAAAAATGAAGAATTTAGTGCTGTGTTCCAAAAGGGGACCTCTTTTGCCAATCGGCAGTTAGTAATTTATGTTATGGATAAACCAGGTCAGGAGCACTTTCGAGTCGGACTTACGGTCAGCAAAAAAGTAGGGAACGCTGTAACCAGAAATCGGATTAAGCGCCACCTTCGTGAGCTTGTCAGGGAATTTAAAGATGACATGCTTCAAGAGAAAGATTACGTAATTATTGCAAGAAATCCTGTAGCCAATATGGATTACCATGAAATAAAGAAGAGCCTTATTCATGTAATGAAAAGGGGAAAGATATTAAGATCATCCAGACAATCAAGGCAGCAATCTCCAAAAAACATAAGAAAAAAATAACAGGAACAAAATTGTTCATAGAATGATATCTTTATTTCTTGTTATCTCTTCGCTACAATAGTAAAAGTAGTGTCTTTTGACCAAAATTGTAGGTTTTTATGAGAAAGGTTCTGTGACCTGAAATGTTCGTTTTCTCCAGGAAGAAGCGGGAGTGGACAACTGGGACTGGCAGGGGAGGAAGACTGTGAAAACAATTATGTTTGTGGTCGTGCAGTAAGAACAAGCGGCCAATGGCACGCTGTTTGTTTTCTCATCTCGACACCCAACATGGTGCGGGAATTTTTTATAAAGCCTGCTCATACTTAGATATAGTCAAGGAGGAAGGGTAGTGAGCAAGAAACTAGGTTTGGCAGCAATGCTTGTTGGTTTAATGGTTTTTTTGACTGGATGTTTCAACATTGAGGATCCGATCACAGCTGACAGCGAAGGTGTTTGGGATTCTTTTTTTGTGTATCCGCTCTCGTGGCTTTTAATTACGATAGCTGAATACTTTCAAGGAGATTACGGGTATGGTCTTTCGATCATTATTGTAACGATTATCCTTCGTATTTTAATTCTGCCGTTAATGATTAAACAAACAAAAAGCGCCAAAGCAATGCAGGAACTTCAGCCTGAAATGCAGAAGTTAAGAGAAAAATACAGTGCAAAAGATCAGCAGACACAGCAAAAGCTTCAGCAGGAAACAATGAAGATGTTCCAGGAACGGGGAGTCAATCCATTGGCGGGCTGTCTGCCTATCTTCATTCAAATGCCGATTCTTATTGCTTTTTACCATGCAATTATGAGAACGAGAGAAATTGAAGGACATGTATTTTTATGGTTCCCTCTCGATTCCCCGGATTTTATCTTACCGCTGATTGCAGGGGTAACCACATTCATTCAGCAAAAAATGATGATGGTTACAGATAACCCGCAAATGAAAATTTTGCTTTATATGATGCCGATCATGATTACAGTATTTGCTTTCTTCTTCCCGGCAGCACTTGCATTATACTGGGTTATCGGTAACTTGTTTATGATTGTCCAAACGTACTTTATTACTGGTCCGAATGTGAAGAAAAAAGCTGATGCTGAAGCAGGAGGAGCGAAAAAGTAGTGAGAACGATTAAGGTCTCCGGTAAAACGATTGAAGAAGCCTTATCTCAAGCACTTAACGACCTTGAAGCACAAAGAGACGAAGTGGAGTACGAGGTACTTGAAGAACCTCAAAAAGGGTTCCTCGGGTTCATTGGAAACAAGCCTGCTTTACTGAAGGTGCAGGTGAAACCTCAGCCAAAAGAAGAAGCTTTATCCTTTTTAAAACAGCTTCTGCAGGACATGGAAGTAAAGGCAGAGGTAGAGGAAAAGGGAGAAGGAAAGGATATTGAATTTCATCTGACAGGGGAAGATTTAGGGTCTCTTATCGGAAAAAGAGGAAAAACGTTAGATGCCATTCAGTATCTTGTTAATCTGGTTGCAAACCGTCACTCTGGTCAATACCTTCGGCTTACGGTAGACGCTGAAGGATACCGTGAAAGAAGAAAACAGTCGTTAGAGCATTTAGCATCTCGTCTGGCAAACAAGGCTTTGAAAACAAGGCAAAAGGTAACACTCGAGCCAATGAATGCGAGAGAAAGAAAAATCATTCATCATGCCTTGCAAAAGTCACGTGAGATAGAGACTTTTTCGGAAGGAAAAGAACCTTATCGTAAAGTTACTATCCTTCCTAAGGATCATAGCGGGAAGAGATAGGGACAACGGCCGGAGACGCCGTTGCTCACAAACGAAAGGAGACGCCACTCAGGCGTCTCTTTTTTTATGGTTACGAGCTGCTTATCGCATCTTTGATATATTATTGATGCAGCAATTTTTACCAAATAAGCTCGCTTTCTTCATTATAGGTAATTACTAAAGAAAGGAAGGCAGTCAACGTCATTCAAATGGTAAGGTAATACAATTTTCCAGCTGCACACCCCCGCCGTGTTTCCTGCTCGCTAAAGGAGGATCGATGTGTGGTCTACGTAGAGTCTATATGTAGTCTACATGTAGCAGAAGATACAACCTGAGCGTTGGAAAAGGCTCGTGTGTGACTGACCAATAGCAATGCGAAGAGCAGGATCTCTCCAGCTCCTCCTTTTTAGACAACCAGAATGACTGAGAGCAAATACGGAAGGAAACGGAGGCAGATGCTGGAGAGGAGTCATATTCATGAAAACAGTTATCCACTTGTGGATAAATATTCTTTATATCCCTCGTTTTTTGTGATATTCTATTTTGTCAGGAAAGGAATATATCCACAACCTTTTCTGAAAGAAAAAGCTTCTTATCATTTATTAAGACCTTTTTGGCTATACCATAGATAATTACTTTAATTTATATAGAAGAAAAACAGGGAGGTGTGTTTCTTGGAATTTGATACGATTACCGCCATTTCCACTCCTTCGGGGGAAGGGGCAATAGCGATTGTGCGGATCAGTGGAGATGCGGCAGTCACGATTGCCGACAATATTTTTAAAGGAAAAACACCTCTGGCAAAGGCTGAGACTCATACAATTCATTACGGACATTTGATAGAGCCGTCTACAAGTGAAATAATAGAAGAAGTGATGGTCTCTGTACTGAGGGCTCCTCGTACGTTTACAAAAGAAGATATCATAGAGATTAACTGCCACGGGGGAATTGTATCGGTTAACCGGGTTCTTGACCTGGTTCTCAGCCAGGGAGCAAGGCTTGCTGAACCTGGTGAGTTTACCAAAAGAGCCTTTCTGAATGGCCGAATTGACCTTTCCCAGGCAGAAGGGGTTATTGATTTAATTCGCGCGAAAACTGACCGGGCAATGAATGTGGCTTTAAAACAAGTTGAAGGTCGATTGTCTTCTCAGGTGCGCCGCTTAAGACAAAAGCTGCTGGAAACAGTCGCTCATGTCGAAGTAAATATTGATTATCCTGAATATGATGCAGAAACCGTGACTCTTGAGTTATTGAAAGAAAAAGGGGAAGAGGTCCGCCAGGAAATCGAGCAGCTTCTGATGACGGCAAAACAAGGGAAAATTCTAAGAGAGGGATTGGCAACTGCATCATAGGGCGCCCTAATGTAGGAAAATCATCTCTTATGAACAGCCTTGTCCATGAAAACAAAGCGATTGTCACAGACATTCCCGGCACGACAAGAGACGTGCTTGAAGAGTATGTGAATGTTCGCGGAGTTCCCCTTCGTTTAATAGATACAGCTGGAATCAGAGAAACAGAGGACATCGTGGAGAAAATCGGTGTAGAACGCTCAAGAAAGGCGTTAGCTGACGCTGAACTCATCCTCTTTGTGTTAAATGCCGCTGAAGAATTATCTAAAGAAGATGAGGCTCTCTTTGAAGCGATACAGGATATGAATGCCGTAGTAGTTTTAAATAAGACAGATCTGGAGATCACAATAGATACAGACAGGGTAAGCAGCTTAGCTGGAGAGCGGCCTGTGATCGGTACTTCCTTATTGAGAGAAGAAGGCATTGACGAGCTTGAACAAGCGATTGCCCATCTCTTTTTTGATGAAGGTGTGGAAGGGGCCGATTTAAGCTACGTGTCTAACGCTCGCCATATTGCCCTGTTAAAGCAGGCTAAAGGAGCTATTGAAGAAGCACTGGAAGGAGCAGATATGATGCTTCCGGTGGATATGGTTCAAATTGATATTACCCGGGCTTGGGAGCTTCTCGGTGAAGTTATTGGCGATAACGTTCATGAAAGCTTGATCGATCAGCTGTTTTCTCAATTCTGTTTAGGAAAATAAAGAATGAATGAAATAAATATAAAAGAAAAAGGAGGATGCAGCATGCAATACCAAGGCGGTAATTATGACGTCATCGTCATCGGAGCGGGGCATGCCGGCGTTGAAGCCGGGCTTGCTGCTGCCCGTATGGGAGCGAACACTCTCGTACTCACTTTAAACTTGGATTCTGTTGCGTTTATGCCATGTAACCCTTCTGTAGGTGGTCCGGCTAAAGGAATTGTAGTCAGGGAAATTGATGCCTTGGGCGGGGAAATGGCACGAAACATTGACAAAACCCATATTCAAATGAGGATGCTTAATACAAGAAAAGGTCCAGCGGTGCGTGCACTTCGAGCTCAAGCTGACAAATTTTTGTACCAGCATGAAATGAAAAAAACGATGGAGGAAGAAGAGAATTTAATCCTTCGTCAAGGCATGGTGGAAGAATTAATTGTAGAAGACGGTGTTTGTAAAGGGGTTATCACTAATACGGGTGCTGCTTACTACGGTACATCAGTCGTTGTGACTACAGGCACGTATTTACGGGGGAAGATCATTCTTGGGGAACTCTCTTATGAGAGCGGCCCGAATAACATGCAGCCATCGGTTAACCTTTCTCATAACTTAAAGGATTTAGGCTTTGACATGGTTCGTTTTAAAACCGGGACTCCACCGAGAGTCAATGGAAATACCATAGACTATGATAAGACCGAGATTCAGCCAGGCGATGAAGAGCCACGGGCTTTTTCCTATGAAACAACAAAGTATATTACCGATCAGCTTCCATGCTGGCTCACGTATACAGGTGAAGAAACTCATCAAATGATTAATGACAACCTGGGTCGTTCTCCTATGTACTCAGGAATGATTGAAGGTACAGGACCAAGGTATTGTCCATCCATTGAAGACAAGATTGTCCGCTTTAACGATAAACCGAGACACCAGATCTTTTTAGAGCCAGAAGGCCGTAATACGACAGAAGTGTATGTACAAGGACTATCTACAAGCCTTCCGGAAGACGTTCAGTTTAAGATGCTGAAAACCATTCCAGGACTTGAAAACGTCCGGATGATGAGACCTGCTACGCCATTGAATATGATGCCATTGTTCCCACACAGCTTTGGCCGACACTGGAGACAAAGCGTATTGAAGGCCTGTTTACGGCAGGACAGATCAATGGAACCTC
This sequence comes from Thalassobacillus sp. C254, assembly GCF_001310615.1. Taxonomy (NCBI): domain Bacteria; kingdom Bacillati; phylum Bacillota; class Bacilli; order Caryophanales; family Bacillaceae; genus Thalassobacillus; species Thalassobacillus sp. C254. The sequence goes on from NZ_BAXQ01000009.1 coordinate 36,989, forward strand.
AGGCTATGAGGAAGCTGCAGGACAAGGGTTGATGGCAGGCATTAACGCTGCGAGAAAAGCTCAAGGAAAAGACGGACTCATCCTTGATCGTTCCGATGCTTATATCGGGGTATTAATTGATGATCTTGTGACAAAAGGAACAAATGAACCGTACCGTTTATTAACTTCAAGAGCCGAATACCGACTTATTCTGCGCCATGACAATGCGGATCTGCGCCTTACGGAAACCGGTCACGATATTGGCCTGATTTCGGAAGAACGCTTTGAAAGGTTTACACGGAAAAAGGAACAAATTGCTGCTGAAAAGGCTCGGTTAGAAAAAGTGATTATTAAGCCGACGGAAGACGTCCAGCGCATGCTTGAAGAAAAAGAAGGAACGCCTATGAAAGAAGCCGTTTCTGCTTCTCATTTACTCAAGCGTCCAGAGCTTGGGTACCAGGATGTTGCTCAATTTTCTCCTGCCGAAGCTGCGGTGACACCGGATGTTGCCGAGCAGGTGGAAATCCAAATAAAATATGAAGGCTATATTGCAAAACAGCTTGAACAAATAGAAAAGATGAAGAAAATGGAAGAGAAAAAGATACCAGAAAACCTCGATTACTCAGCGATTTCAGGGCTTGCCACGGAAGCCAGACAAAAGCTGAGTGAAGTAAGGCCCTTATCTGTTGGGCAGGCTTCCAGAGTAGCTGGGGTGAATCCTTCTGACATTTCGATTTTGTTAGTGTATTTAGAGCAAGGAAAGCTGGCAAGAGTAAAAGAAGCTTAATGAAGGTAAACAGGCTCCCTCTGTAATAGACGGGGGCCTGTCATTTACATAATTACCTACAGAAAAGGTGGAGCAGACACATGAGCAGACAATTTTTTACAACTTGGCTTGAAAAAGAAGGCCTCTCTTTATCAAAACATCAGCTCAAGCAGTTTGATGAGTACTTTCATCTCCTTGTGGAATGGAACAAAAAAATGAATTTAACAGGCATTACCGAAGAAGATGAAGTGTATGAAAAGCATTTTTATGACTCACTAACGGTCGCTTTTTTTCATGATTTCACGAAAGTGAAGAAAGTGATAGATATTGGTGCTGGTGCTGGTTTTCCGAGCCTTCCGTTAAAAATTGCTTATCCCCATCTTGAAGTGGTGATCGTAGATTCTTTAAAAAAGAGAATTACGTTTTTAGAGCACGTTGCAGAACATATTGGCATAGATAAGGTCCAATTCATGCATGGCAGAGCGGAGGAGCTTGCTAGAAAAAAAGAACTTCGGGAGCAGTTTGATGTGGCTTTGGCAAGAGCAGTAGCCCGAATGCCGGTCCTTACAGAATTATGCCTGCCATTTGTGCAAAAAAATGGCTCTTTTCTTGCGATGAAGGGTGCAAGCGGGCTGGAAGAAAAAGAAGAGGCAGGAAAAGCAATTTCCCAGCTGGGAGGGAAATGGGGCGAGGCTTACTCATTAAAGCTTCCAGGAGAAGAAAGTGAGCGTTCTATTTTAAAAGTCGAAAAAGTTAAGGAAACGCCTAAAGCCTATCCTAGAAAGCCTGGAACACCTGCAAAGCAGCCGATAGTATAATTTGTTCCTCTGGACAAAGTCCCTGTTCATGATACAATTGACGCATATTATTCCCGTTTTCTCCATACGCAAAACTATCATTCTGAATAAAGTGTCAGCATTCTTTTAAAAATATGTTTCAGCAAGGAAGGATTCTCTCTTTTTTTGAAGAAAGTAAATAGATTGTAGCTCCAATAAGGTGGTGTCAGGCAATGAAGCAATCGCTTCAACGGTTGTTTGGCCTCGGCGATCAGCATGAAGGCAAAGAAGAAAATGAAATAGAAAGCTTGGAAGAGATCCAGCAGGAAGAAGTGAAAAATCTTCCAGTAGAGGACATTATACCTAACCCTTATCAACCCCGGACTGTATTCCAGGATGAAAAAATAAAAGAATTGGCTCAGACCATCCGGACTCACGGAGTCTTACAGCCAATCGTTGTAAGGGTGAGAAATGGCCGCTTTGAACTCATTGCAGGTGAACGCCGTCTCCGGGCTGTTAAAAGCTTAGGCTGGGATGAAATCCCGGCTTTAATTAAGGATTATAATGATGCTCAAACGGCCTCGTTAGCGTTAATTGAGAACCTTCAAAGAGAAGGCCTGACAGCGATTGAGGAAGCCTTGGCTTATGATAAGCTCTTACAAATCCATAATTTAACTCAGGAAAGTCTTGCCCAGCGTTTAGGAAAAGGCCAATCAACTGTTGCGAATAAGCTTCGTCTGCTTCACCTTCCTGAGTCTGTTCAAGATGCATTAATGAACAGGCTCATTACTGAACGGCATGCAAGAGCCCTCCTTGCTTTAAAAGATGAAGAAAAACAATCAAAGCTTCTTTCAGAAATCTTAGAAAAAGAGCTGAATGTAAAGCAGACGGAAGAACGTATCAAAAAGATGCTGGAGGAAGTACCAAAGAAAAAGGCCAAACGAAAGCATTACCCTAAAGATATGAGATTGGCTATGAATACGATCCGTCAATCCGTCGACATGGTAGAAAAAAGCGGCTTGCACATAGATACAGATGAAGAGGAAAATGAAGACTTCTACCAATTCACCATTCGTATTCCTAAAAAATAATCTATCATGGAGACATGGTAGATTTTTTCTGGAAAGCTTTGAAGACTGTTCTCAGAGAGAATGACACGAAAATGAAAACAAAATTTCCCGGGAAACATGATAAAATAAAACCAGTATTTTTCAATGTTGCTTTTGATAGAAAGAAGTCAGGGGAGAGAAAGTTGGTGAGCCTGTGGCAAAGGTGATTTCGGTTGCTAACCAGAAAGGCGGAGTGGGGAAAACCACGACTGCTGTGAACTTAAGTGCCTGTCTAGCTTACATAGGAAAAAAAGTTCTTCTCATAGATATAGATCCACAAGGAAATGCAACAAGCGGGGCTGGCATAGGTAAAGGCGATGTAGACGAGTGTGTATATAATCTACTGGTGGAAGACATGGATATTAGAGAGGTGATTCGTCCTTCTTCAGTTGAAAACCTTGACGTCGTTCCTGCAACGATTCAATTATCAGGAGCAGAGATTGAGCTTGTACCGACAATCTCAAGAGAAATCCGCTTAAAAAAGGCTCTTTCTGACGTGCAGAGTGAGTATGATTACATGATTATAGACTGTCCCCCATCTTTAGGTTGTTAACCTTAAATGCCTTAACAGCCTCGGATTCAGTTCTGATCCCCGTGCAATGTGAGTATTATGCGTTAGAAGGCTTAAGCCAGCTATTAAACACGATCAGGCTAGTTCAAAAACATTTAAATACAGATTTAATGATTCAAGGGGTTTTACTTACTATGCTTGATGCCAGGACAAACCTGGGCCTGCAAGTCATCGAAGAAGTAAAGAAGTATTTCAGGGAAAAAGTATTCCAAGCCATTGTTCCTCGTAACGTCAGGCTGGGGGAAGCACCCAGCCATGGAAAGCCCATTATCATCTATGATGCGAAATCCAGAGGGGCGGAAGTGTATTTAGAATTAGCAAAGGAAGTGGTTTCCGTTGGGTAAAGGGCTTGGAAAAGGATTGAGTGCATTTTTTCCAGAAGAACTCACTAGTCAGGAAGATGGAGTTCAAGAAGTAAGAGTAAAGGATTTGCGCCCAAATCCTTATCAGCCTAGGAAAGTCTTTTCTAAGGAGGCAATTGAAGAGCTAAGAATTTCAATTGAAAGAAACGGGATCCTTCAGCCTTTGATTGTCAGAAAGAGCATTAAAGGGTACGAAATTGTCGTAGGTGAAAGACGTTTTCGGGCGGCACAAGCAGCCAATCTGGATACAGTGCCTGCTATCGTCAAGGACCTGTCAGATGAAAAAATGATGGAAATAGCTCTTATTGAAAATTTACAGCGGGAAAATTTAAACCCTCTTGAAGAGGCATACGCTTATGAAAAGCTAATGAATTACCTTGAGGTGACTCAAGAGCAGCTTTCGAAGCGTCTGGGCAAAAGCAGGCCTCATATTGCAAATCACCTTCGTCTTCTCCAGCTCCCGGCTAAGGTTCAGCAAATGATAGGAGAGAAAGAACTATCTATGGGACATGGACGGACTCTGCTTGGTCTCAAGGAAGAAAAAGAGATAACAAAGGCAGCGGAAAAAGTATTAAAGGACAAGTTAAGCGTCCGGCAGACAGAGGAGCTTGTACAGCGAATCAATGAAGATGTTTCACGTGGAACGAAGAAAAAGAATGAAGGTAAGCCCTCGGTCTTTATAAAAGCAAAGGAAGAGGAACTTCGTACTTATTTTGGCACCTCGGTTTCGATTAAAAAAGGTAAAAAAAGAGGGAAAATTGAAATTGAATTTTTCTCTGAAGATGACCTTGAAAGGATCCTTCAATTAATGGAGAGTGAGGAAGCTTAATAAAAAGCCTTTACGGTCTCGAAGCCATCAGCATGATGGCTTCTTCTTTGTAGAAAACTGTTTACAGGAGAACCATCTCCGGTATCGCCAAAGAATGAGGAGGAAATATCTATGATTTATTTAGACCATGCCGCTTCTTCCTACCCAAAACCTGAGATGGTAGCGAAAGAAATGGCTTCAGCTGTAATGGATTACGGAGCCAATCCAGGCAGAAGTGGTCACGAGTTGTCTAGGAAAGCTGCAGAAAAAATTTCAGACACGAGGAAGCTGTTGGCACGTATGTTTGAGGCACCATCGGCTGAATATGTTATTTTCACCCAGGGGGCTACCATGTCTTTAAATATGGCCATAAAAGGGCTGAGCTGGGAGCATGGAGATCATGTGATCAGTACGGCTTTTGAACACAATGCTGTTCGAAGGCCCCTTGAGTTTTTAAAAAGAGAGTATGGAGTAAAGATTACTTACATTGAAGCTGATTTAAACGGAAAGATGTCTGTTTCTGCCCTGGAGGACAGCATAACGGAGAACACCAAAGCTATTGTAACGACCCATGGGTCAAATGTGACTGGAACAATAGTGGATTTGAGTAACATAGATACGCTGGTCAAAGAAAAAAACCTAACATGGATAGTGGATGCTTCTCAAACAGCCGGAGTTATTCCTCTTTCAATGAAGAAGCTTTCCATTGATTTAGCAGCGATCCCTGCTCACAAAGGACTCCTTGGCCCGCAGGGGGTAGGAGCCCTGTTGCTCAGTAAAAAAGTACAAATTGATCCGCTGATTCACGGAGGAACAGGATCGTTTTCATCAGAGGAGGACATGCCTGACAAGCTGCCTTTTACTTATGAGGGAGGCACTTTAAATACACCGGGTATTGCCGGGTGGCATGAAGGGTTAAAGGAAGTTGAGAGGCTGGGAGAAAAAGCAATATATGAGCATGAGAAATCCTTGGCAGAGTTTGTATTACAGGAGCTGAAAAAAATGCCTGAATACAAAGCATTTGGACCGGGGCAAGGGAGGGAGCGGCTTGGGGTGCTTTCTTTTCTCCTTGATGGAGTTGATTCTCAGGAAATTGCAGCTGTGCTCGATTCTCATTACAACATTGCTGTACGTGGCGGTGTTCACTGCAGTCCTCTCCTTCATCAGCAGCTGGAAACTGCAGACTGCGGCTTAATTCGCGTCAGCTTTGGTCCTTATAATACAAAAAAAGAAGCAGAGGAATTACTTGCTGCATTAGAAGAAATAAGAGATGGATTTTTACTGTAACCAGATTGTGCATCTTTATTAGGAGTTAAAGCAATGATTCTACTAGGTACTATTGTAAATGGATTAGCTATTATTATTGGCTCTTTGCTGGGACTGTGTTTTAAACGGATTCCTGAACGAGTGAAAACAACGATCATGCAGGCCATCGCCTTGGCAGTGATGGTATTGGGAATTCAAATGGGGATGCAAAGCGAACATTTTTTAATTGTAATTGGAAGCCTGGTGATCGGAGGCTGGATTGGAGAAAGACTACAGATAGAGGATCACCTTAATCACTTGGGACAATGGCTGGAGCGAAAGACCGGTGCAAAAGACGGAGAAGGACAAATCGCAAAGGCCTTTGTTACCACGACCCTTATCTATGTAGTAGGAGCCATGGCTGTATTAGGAGCACTCGACAGCGGCTTAAGAAACGACCACAGCGTATTGTATACAAAAGCTCTCTTAGACGGTTTTTCAGCTTTGTTATTTACCACCACTTTAGGCATTGGAGTTATTTTTTCCTTTGTTCCGGTTGTCCTTTATCAAGGAAGTATTGCTCTGCTTGCCGGACAAATTGATCGTCTGCTGCCCAGTGAGCTGTTGGACATGTTTATTGTAGAAATGACTGCCACAGGTGGAGTTATGATTCTTGCCATTGGCTTAAAACTTGCGGGAATCCTTGATATGAGGATTGCCAACCTCCTTCCTGCCATTCTTGTAACGGGCGGGTTAGTCTCCATTGTGTATTATGTTGATCTTCTCTTTTAGAAAGTGGCTCTGTAAAAAGGGAAAGACAGAAATCCTGCTCACCACCATCCCAGGAGGCAGAGGATATGCTGAGGACAATGGAAAAGCATCGTGAATGGGAGGAAAGGAGCCTGAACAGTATCGCTCTTGTGTTTTAAAAGCAAAGGGTGTTTGCTGGCGCGCGGGGCCTTCGTGAATGGCTAAAGAGTGAAAACCCGAACCATTTATTACAGTGGTTCGGGTTTTCTTTGAATCTTTGGCTCCTGCCTCTTATCTTTTTTATGATTTTCTAATAGGCTGTACTTCCAGGGACGGGGAAGGAAAGAAGCTCTTTGTAGTTTTTGTGGGAGCAGGAGCTGGTTCAACAGTACGATCACGCAGACGCAGGTCCGTTTTACGCAAACTTTCGGCAATATGTTCGGCCATGGACATTACCGTGTGGAGTCTTGTATTTTGCAGAACAAAATATTCCATCATTCCGCTGACATTTACAATGGCGGTAATGTGCATGTCACCCACAGCAGGGAGCTTCTTTTTCATAGCAGAACCAGGATGAACAGGACCTTCCGCAACATTTATTTTCCCCACATTTTTCATGCGGCCCAAGCAGGCATCCACAGCAATAATAAAAGGTGAATCGTGGGTAACAGCTATTTGTTCAAGCACACTCTCAAGGTTAAGAGCGTGTACCGGGTCAGCCAGTGTACCGTACACATGAAGCCGCTGGCGTCTTTTCTTAGAAAGTAATGTTCCCGCTAGAGGCCAAGAGAGTCGCCGGTAGATCGGTCTGTGCCGATGCAGACAATCACAATGTCTCTGTGCGCCGGAACCTCTTTTAACTGAGAGGTTAAGCTTCGAGTCAGCTGTTCTACCGCTTGCTCATCATCAATATGGACTTGAAAGGAATAGGGTGGCTGGCCAAAACGAATTTTTTTACCAATCATATTTGTCTCTCCTTTGTCATACTAGTCCCATTATAGGGACGCTTTCTTATTTCTATACTCAGCGAGAAAGTAAAAGTCTGATTTAGGGAGCGATATATGGTAAGTGGCGGACTAAAATGGATGTGCTTAATTATTGGTACGATGATCGGCGCAGGATATGCATCAGGACGAGAATTATGGGAATTTTTCGGCCATGAAAGCGGACTGGCTATTCTTTTATTTACAGTCATGTTTAGTGCTAGCTGTCTCATTATCCTTCACATTAGTTATCAAAGCGGGTCCTCTGATTATGTTGGTGTGCTGCACAAGTTAATGGGCCGGAAAGTAACGGTTTTGTACGATGGATTGATTATCATGTACCTGTTTACAACGAGCGGAGTAATGGTTGCCGGCGGCGGAGCCACAATGCAAACCTTCCAAATTCCTTACTGGGTGGGCGTACTTATTATCAGCAGTTTTCTAGTATTATTGTTTGTATGGGACGTAAATGGGTTAACAAGCGTAAATTCGTTGATAATTCCCATCTTGATTACCAGCCTTCTTTTTACGTTAGTGGTCTTTCAATGGGAAAGCGGGAATGCTTTGTTTTTTGAAGAACCAGGCCAAAGAAACTGGCCTGCAGCCTTTACCTTTACAGCGTTAAATATTCTTCCCTTAGTTGCTGTGCTTTCAGCTGTAGGCAACAAAATAAAGCATGAAGGAGAAATCTGGATAGCGAGCATAGGAAGCGGCCTTATACTTGGGGGTCTCTCCTTCCTTTATAATCAATCATTAATTGTAGTTGCCAGCGACATTATGCTTTACGAAATTCCTCTTTTTGCCATATTAAATGCGTACCCGTACGGCATGCTGCTGTTTATGGCTTTTCTTCTTTGGATGGCCATCTTTACTACAGCAGCGAGTGGCATATTCGGGTTAGTGAGCCGTGTGAAAAGCTGGCTTCCATGGCCGGCCTGGGTGCTGTCGATTATGTTTCTTTTGTTGATGATTCCGATGACGAGCATTGGGTTTTCTAATCTTGTAGCGTTCCTATATCCTTTATATGGGTTACTCAATTTATATTTGCTGGGAGCTGTCCTTCTTTACCCTTTTTTACAAGGCAAGAACAATCTGTAGGCGAAACAGACTGAGTGACAAAAGGTACTTGTTATCTATCTAATCTATTTCCCGGGTAATAGGAGGAAAAAACCACCAAAGGGCATGAGAGAGGTGTAAAGCATAAGGGTAGGGCTATTTGCTTTTTTTACAAGGTATGAAAGTCGCTATCTTTGTAAATCAGGTGTAAACTAATAGGAAAAGCAAATATGAAACTGTGTAGTAAGAAGGTAGAAAGAGGTGAATCAGTTGGCGGATCAGCCTTTTCAATTAAACGATGTAGTGGAAATGAAGAAACCTCATCCATGCGGAGAAAACAAGTGGAAAATTATCCGTATGGGAGCCGATATCCGGATTAAATGTCAGGGGTGTGGGCATAGTGTTATGCTGCCAAGAAGAGAGTTCAGAAAAAAAATCAAAAAAATAATCGAACGGGCTGAAACTCAAGAGTAGTATTCAGGACTCTGGGTGATAACGGGCTTTAATAGAGCAGGGTCTGTTTTAAAAGGAAATCTAAAACAAGATGGTAACAAAGCCGAAAAATAACAAAACGCTTCCGATGCCAAAAAAGAGGGTCGGAAGCGTTTTGTTTGATTTCTTTAGTGTGTAAAAATTAATACTCCCTTTTCTTAATAATCCTGATACGCATGAGGAAAAGCGGGTGCTGAGGCAGAAGTGCTACGTGCGTTCAATCTTCACACCAAACGTATTTATTGTTGTCTATGTCTCAGACAGCGCTTCAGCTTCCTCGCAAGCAAAAATCGCTGACGGCGGGATCATCAGGTAGAAACCTCTTTATGTAAAAAAATCATCCTTTTGCGATGACTGGCAACTCCACCTTGTTTTTTACCCTTGATCTCTCTATAATTGTAAAGGTGAAAATACTGGATTTACAAAAGGTTAAGACCTTTTTGTCAAATATATTTACGGCTTTACGCTCTCAGTAATTTGAAATGAGGGCCATATTTTTATGAGAAAAAAGGAAGTGACGTTTCATGGCATTGACAACAGGGATAGTAGGTCTTCCAAATGTAGGGAAGTCCACTTTATTTAATGCTATTACCCAGGCAGGAGCAGAATCAGCAAACTACCCGTTTTGTACCATTGACCCAAATGTGGGGATCGTAGAGGTCCCTGACGAGCGACTTCAAAAGCTGACTGAGCTTGTGAAACCAAAAAAGACTGTTCCGACAGCTTTTGAATTTACGGATATTGCAGGCATTGTAGAAGGTGCCAGTAAAGGTGAGGGACTGGGAAATCAGTTCTTATCTCATATCCGCCAAGTGGATGCTATTTCGCACGTTGTCCGCTGCTTTGAAGATGGTGATATCACTCATGTTTCCGGGAGAGTAGATCCAATCAGTGATATCGAGGTCATTAACCTTGAGTTAATTTTAGCGGACCTTGAGTCAGTAGAAAAACGACTCACAAAAGTGGCAAAGCAGGCCAAGTCAAAAGATAAAGAAGCGATGGCTGAGTATAGTGTCCTATTGAAGCTTAAGGAAGTGTTTGAACAAGAGATGCCGGCACGCAGCCTCGAGCTTACAGAAGAGGAAGAAAAGCTCGTTCACGGTTTTCATCTTCTGACGAAAAAGCCGGTTCTTTATGTCGCTAATGTAAGTGAAGAAGATCTTCTAAGCGAAGAGGATAACGAACATTTACAAAAGGTGAAGGAATTTGCAGCCAAAGAAAACTCTGAAGTAATTACTGTTTGTGCAAAGATAGAATCTGAGATTGCTGAGCTGGACGGAGAAGAAAAGGAAGAATTTCTTCAGGAACTTGGGATTTCAGAGTCCGGCCTCGACAAACTCATTAAAGCAGCTTATCAGCTTCTTGGCTTGGAAACCTATTTCACGGCAGGAGAGCAGGAAGTACGAGCATGGACGATCCGTAAAGGCACAAAGGCTCCTCAGGCAGCCGGAGTGATTCATACAGACTTTGAGCGGGGCTTTATCAGGGCAGAAGTAGTTTCTTATGATGACCTGGTAGAAAGAGGCTCCATGGCAGCCGCCAAGGAGGCCGGAAAAGTAAGGCTTGAGGGCAAAGAATATATTGTTAAAGACGGTGACGTCATTCATTTCCGTTTTAACGTCTAAGGGATATTGCCAAAGGTGAAAGACTCTGCTATAATTGCTAATTGCGAGTGAAAACGATTTGTCCGTTTTTTCTCCTTGCTCCTATACGGAGCCGTAAGACCAGAAGGAGGTGACGCATTATGCGCAAATACGAAGTTCTTTATATCATTGCTCCAGATCTTGATGAAAACGGAACAAAGGAAACAATTGACCGTTACAGCAACGTTCTTACCAACAATGGAGCAGAGATTGAGAAAGTAGACGAGATGGGAAAACGCCGTCTTGCTTACGAGATCAATGATTATCGCGATGGTTATTATGTAGTGGTATACGCTAACTCTAACACTGAAGCGATTAATGAATTTGATCGTCTTGTAAAGATGGATGACAAGATTCTCCGTCACTTAGTAGTTAAAGACGAAGATTAATGAATGGAACCGGGAGGGGATTCGATGATCAATCGTGTAGTGTTGGTCGGGCGTCTCACCCGTGACCCTGAATTGAGATATACACCAAACGGCGTAGCAGTGACCAATTTTGGCATTGCTGTAAATCGACCGTTTACAAATCAGCAGGGAGAGCGGGATGCTGATTTCTTCAATTGTGTAACGTGGAGAAAACAAGCAGAAAACGTCGCCAACTACTTAAAAAAAGGAAGTATGGTCGGCATTGATGGTCGTTTGCAAAGCAGAAGCTTTGAAAACAATGAAGGTCGTCGTGTAAACGTGGTAGAAGTACAAGCAGAGAATGTGCAATTTTTAGAGCCTAAGAATGCTTCCGGAGGAGCACGTGACGATTTTCGAGGCGGACAACAAGGGTCGTATGGCGCGGCTCAAGGTGGTTATGGCAGCCAAGGAAAACAAGGCTCTTCGAACCTTGATGAAGATCCGTTTGCTAGTGATGGAAAGCCCATCGATATTTCTGATGATGATTTACCGTTCTAGTAACCCTCCCACCACGAGATAAAGAATAGTATATATAAATAAAACCTAAATTAAAGGAGGCGAAATACATGGCACGTCGCAGAGGTAAGCGTAGAAAAGTGTGTTACTTCACGGTGAACAAAATCGAAAAAATCGACTACAAAGATGTTGATCTTTTGAAGAAGTTCATCTCTGAAAGAGGGAAAATTCTTCCTCGTCGAGTAACTGGAACTTGCGCGAAGTATCAACGCCAACTGACTAAAGCAATCAAACGCTCTCGTCAAGTTGCATTGCTACCATACGCAAAAGAGCAATAATATTAGTGGAAAGCATAACAGGTTTACGTCTGTTATGCTTTTTTTGTTCTTTTGTCAGCAGTGTGTAAGAGAGCAGTGCCTCGTTCCTATTTACCTCCTGTTCCTGTAGCCGTACATAAACGGTATATTGCACAGTTGTCTTCGTGGTAAAGGTCCAGGCACTGGCTCTCCCTTTACTTGTTCCCTTTCTTTTTTGGTTGGAATGGGATAAAATAGACAAATGAATTTACCACTATCTCACACACTATTCAACAGTAATGATAATGAACAAAGTATAGTTGTAGAACATAATGAGGTGAAACCATGCAGAGAACAAAGGCTCTGACAGAAGGGGCTTTACTTACAGGACTTTTTATTGTTCTTATGCTGATGGCCCTTTGGGTGCCGGTTATTAATATGATTGTTTTATGGTTTCTTCCCCTGCCCTTTATCGTGTACGTAGTTAGACATGGAGTAGGAGCAGGACTGGTAATGTGGGGAGTAGCTTTCTTATTATCTTTCATCATTTCTGGATTGTTTGGTTTTCCTTTCACTTTTTTCTTTGGTGCAGGCGGGATCATAGTAGGGGAAATGATACGCAGGAAAAAAGAGGCGCTGGCTGTGTTAGTAGGTGGAAGTCTTGCTTATATTTTTGGTTTGCTGCTTCTTTACATCGGAAGCATTGTCCTTTTTGATATAAACGTAGTACAAACCTCCCAGGAAATGATGAGGCAGTCTATGGAAACTGCTGAAAATATGCTGGGTGGGTTGGGGCAGGAAACGGACGAAGAAGCAATGGCAGTCTGGAGAGAGGCACTTGATCAGCTCCAGTATCTGATACCGGTTATATTGATTCTAACTGGCATCACGTTCGCTCTTGTTACCCAGTTGATTGCACATGTGATTTTAAGAAGGCTGAGAGAACCAGTTGAACCTTTTCCTCCTTTTCGAGAGGTGAATTTCCCTCGCTCGCTCCTTTGGTATTATCTGGTAGCGGCTGTGCTGGTAATTGTTGGACTTGAAGAAGGCACATCCATGTATATTGTCGTTGCTAACATATTTCCTATTCTTGAGCTGGCCATGACAATTCAAGGAATAACTGTGATGTTTACTTATACACATGCTAAATCAATGTCTAAGGCTTTACCAATTCTTTTAGTGATCGTGGGAATCTTCCTGCCTTTTATCCTTTATCTCATTCGAATCTTAGGTATAATTGATTTAGGATTTAACTTGAAAAAAAGGATTGAAACTGACAAGAAGTAGGGGTTGACTTTATGCCTAAGTTCTTGATGAAACGGTGGCACGGCTATCATATTATTGCACTGTTTACGGTAGCCACAGTGTTTATAGGGCTGCTTACCCTTTACCAGTGGGAGCTTGGTTTGCTGGGCTTTTTTCTTCTGGGTCTTTTGCTGTTTTTCACGGTACAAGCGCGAAAAAGCTTTTGAAAAAGATCTGGAAGAATACATTTCTACATTGAGCCACAGAGTAAACAAAGCTGGTGAAGAAGCTGTCACAGAAATGCCTATAGGTATGGTGTTATATAATCCGGATTATGCCATTCAGTGGTTAAATCCCTATATGATGTCTTATTTTCCAAATGAATTTCTCGGGGAATCTTTAGATGAGATTTCAGATGAGCTCATTCCCTTAATAAAAAAGAAAGAAAGTGAAAAACAAATCCATATAGGCACCAGGCATTATCATGTGTACTCGCGACCCGAGGAACGTCTCCTCTACTTCTTTGATATGACTGAAACAGTAAGGACAAGAAGTTTATACAGCGAGGAACAAACCGTCATTGGGCTAATATATCTTGATAACTATGATGAGGTAACCCAGGGAATGGAAGATCAAATCCGCAGCAAATTAATGAGTCAGGTGACGTCTTCTTTGAATAGCTGGGCCAACCGCCATGAAATTTTATTAAGAAGCACTTCTTCTGATCGGTATATCGCGGTATTTAATCAGCGGGCGCTTCATGAAGTGGAAGAGACACGCTTTGATATATTAGATGAGGTCAGAGAGCTTACAGGGAAGGAAAAAGTCTCTATTACGTTAAGTATTGGAATTGGTACAGGGGAATCTTCTCTTCGTGAAATCGGAGCACTTGCCCAATCCAGTTTAGACCTGGCCTTAGGACGAGGCGGCGACCAAGTGGCGATCAAAGAACAAAACGGGAAGGTACGGTTTTACGGCGGAAAATCCAATGCGATGGAAAAGCGTACTCGTGTCAGAGCCCGGGTTATCTCTCATGCGCTAAGAGATTTTGTTCTTGAGAGTGATCAAATTATTATTATGGGACATAAAAATCCGGACATGGATGCGATTGGTGCGGCGATTGGTGTCTTGAAAATCGCAGAAGTCAACGATAAGGATGCCTATATTGTAATTGATCCTTCGGATATTAATCCTGACGTCCAAAAACTCATGGAGGAAGTAGGAAAGCATGAGGATTTATGGGCTCATTTTATTACTCCTGAGGAAGCAATGAATGAGCTTTCTCGCCATACCCTGGTCGTTGTCGTGGATACCCACAAGCCATCTATGGTCATTGAACCGAGAATTGTCGAAGCAGTTGAAAGAGTCGTGGTTCTTGACCATCATAGAAGAGGGGAAGAGTTTATAAAGGACCCTGTTCTTGTGTATATGGAGCCATACGCTTCCTCTACCTCAGAACTCGTCACGGAGCTTCTTGAATACCAGCCAAATAAGCTGGAAATGGATACCTTGGAAGCAACTTCTCTGCTGGCAGGAATTATTGTCGATACAAAAAGCTTTGCAATCAGGACTGGGTCAAGGACTTTCGATGCAGCATCTTTCTTGAAAGCAAACGGGGCGGATACGACACTTGTTCAGCAGCTTTTAAAGGAAGATATAGATAAATATGTGAAGCGCTCTAAGCTTATTGAACAGGCATATATTTACCGGGAGGGTCTGGCCATTGCCAAGTCATCTGAAGAAGATACCTTTGGTCAGATTTTAATTGCACAGGCTGCAGATACACTTCTAACTATGAATAATGTTCGAGCGTCCTTTGTCATTTCTAAGCGGGAGGATGAGAGAGTCAGTATAAGTGCCCGCTCCTTAGGTGATGTCAATGTTCAGGTGATCATGGAAGCAATGGGCGGAGGCGGTCATCTGACCAATGCCGCAACACAGCTTGAAGAAGTGACTCTTGAAGAAGCAAGAGAAGCGCTTGAACTTGCAATAGATGAATTTTTAGAAGGGGGAACACAAACATGAAGGTGATTTTTCAACAAGAAGTCAAAGGGAAAGGTAAAAAAGGGGAAGTGAAAAATGTTTCTGAAGGATATGCAAGGAACTACTTATTTCCCAACAACCTGGCTGTAGAAGCAACAAAAGGAAACATGAAAAACCTTGAAGCAAAAAAGCAAAGTGATAATAAAAAAGCAGAAGAAGAACTAGAGAAAGCAAAAGAATTCAAGGAAAAGCTGGAAGCAGCCAAAGTGGAAGTTAAAGCAAAAGCCGGGGAAGGCGGCCGTCTCTTTGGAGCGGTATCCACTAAGCAAATTGCTGAAAAGCTAAAGGATATGAATTTAAAAGTAGAAAAGAAAAAGATTCAGCTTGATGAACCTATTCGCAGCCTTGGTGTGACAAAAGTGCCCGTTAAGGTTCATCCAAAAGTAACTGCAACTGTAAATATTCACGTCGTAGAAGAATAAAAAGAAATGGCTGATATTGTCAGCCATTTCTTTTTTTATATCTATCTTGATGACATTGGACGAAAGAGTCATTTCTTTCATATTTCTTTTTCTACAGGCTCGCCTTATAATAGAACATGGCAGGAAAATGAGCCAAGAAAATATTTATACTAGGAAGGCGATGTACGATGAATGAAGTGTTTACAGACCGGACACCGCCTCAAAACATAGAAGCTGAACAAGCTGTGTTAGGGGCGATTTTCTTAGAAGGCGAGGCCCTTGTAACAGCTACGGAACATCTTACCCCTCATGATTTTTACCGGGCTTCACACCAACGAATCTACCAAGTAATGATAAATTTAGCTGATAAAGGTGAGCCAGTTGATTTAGTAACAGTAACCTCTGCCTTGCAGGATGCACAGCTGTTAGAAGAAATAGGCGGCCTATCCTATTTAACGGATCTGGCTAATTCTGTACCCACTGCAGCAAATGTTGGGTACTACAGCCAGATTGTTGAGGAGAAGTCGTTACTGCGCCGGCTTATACGGGCAGCCACAAACATTGCTTCTGAAGGCTATGCAAGTGAAGAAGAGGTAGAAGATATACTAAGTGAGGCTGAAAAATCTATATTAGAAGTTTCTCAGCGTAGAAGTACAAGCGCTTTTGTATCCATCAAGGATGTCTTGATAGAAACCTATGATAATATTGAAATGCTTCAAAACCGAGGAGAAGATGAAGTTACGGGAATCTCCAGCGGATTTGTGGAGCTGGACCGAATGACTGCCGGGTTTCAGCGAAGTGATTTAATTATTGTGGCGGCAAGACCTTCCATGGGAAAGACTGCTTTTGCTTTGAATATTGCTCAAAACGTTGCGACCAAAACGGAGGAAAACGTGGCCATTTTCAGCCTGGAGATGGGAGCATCCCAGCTCGTGCAGCGTATGCTTTGTGCAGAAGGAAACATTGATGCACAAAAAATGCGGACAGGGGCTTTGGAGGAAGAAGATTGGGAAAAACTAACTATGGCAATGGGGAGCCTTTCAAGGGCTGGAATTTATATAGATGACTCTCCGGGTATTCGTGTCGGAGACATCCGCGCTAAATGTCGACGGTTGAAGCAGGAACAAGGCCTTGGAATGATTCTGATTGATTATCTTCAATTAATCCAGGGAAGCAGTAAAGGCGGGGAAAGCAGGCAGCAGGAAGTTTCAGAGATTTCGAGAAACCTGAAAGCAATTGCCCGTGAGCTTGACGTTCCCGTCATTGCGTTATCTCAGCTTTCCAGGGGAGTAGAATCCCGCCAGGATAAACGACCAATGATGTCTGACTTGAGGGAATCTGGAAGTATTGAGCAGGATGCTGATATTGTTTCCTTCCTTTACCGTGAAGATTATTACGACAAAGAAGCAGAGAACCAAAACATCATAGAAATTATCATTGCAAAACAGCGTAACGGACCTGTAGGAGCGGTAGAGCTTGCTTTTATTAAGGAGTACAATAAATTTGTTAACCTTGATCGAAGCCATGATGACAGCTTTGCTCCTCCGGTAGCTTAGGCAGAACTAGCCTTAAGAGGATCTTTCTCTGTATGTTTTAAGAATCTTAGCTGAAACTAAGGAAGATTCTTAACGATACAGAGGGGATGTTTCTTAAGGTTTTTTTCTGTACCGGAAATAGGAGGAGAAAAATCACGTATTCTTATGGCGGTCTGTGTTTCTCTTCTCAGATACATAATTATAACGAACATATGACTTTGTCAATTACAAAAATGTTCGGGTTTTGTTGACTTGCTTATGGTAAGTTGATACAATATGAAAGGGTTTTTAGGAGAAAAAACTTCTTAAATGAATATCTGCCTGCACAGAACCTTTTGGAGAGTTTTTCGTAACAAAAGGTGTGTTTTGGCTTATAAGAGAGTGGTTGTACATACTTTTTGGAGGTGGACGCTTTGTCGTCAGTAGTTATTGTAGGTACACAGTGGGGAGACGAAGGAAAAGGAAAAATTACAGATTACCTCTCGGAAAATGCAGAGGTTGTGGCTCGATATCAAGGCGGAAATAATGCCGGCCATACGATTGTGTTTGGCGGAAAGAAATATAAATTGCATTTAATTCCATCAGGAATTTTTTATGATGATAAAGCTTGTGTGATTGGAAATGGAATGGTAATCGATCCGAAAGCGCTTGTGGAAGAGCTGGCTTATCTTCATGAAAGAGGTGTAGACACCAGCAATTTGAGAATCAGCAATCGTGCTCACGTGATCCTGCCTTATCATATTAAATTGGATGCCGTAGAAGAAGAAAGCAAAGGTACCAATAAAATTGGAACAACCCGCAAAGGATTGGTCCTGCATACATGGATAAAGCAGCAAGAATCGGGATTCGCATTGCAGACCTTCTGGATAAAGAAGAGTTTGAGGAAAAGCTTGAAAGAAATCTTAAAGAAAAAAATCGTCTTCTTGAAAAGATTTATGATGCAGAAGGCTTTAAGATCGAAGACATACTTGAGGAATACTATCAATACGGTCAGCAAATCTCAGAGTACGTGGCTGACACATCTGTTGTGTTAAATGACGCGATTGATGAAGGGCGCCGCGTATTGTTTGAGGGTGCACAAGGGGTTATGCTGGATATCGATCAGGGGACTTATCCGTTTGTCACTTCTTCTAACCCTATTGCAGGTGGAGTGACGATTGGATCAGGTGTTGGTCCCTCAAAGATTGATCACGTGGTAGGGGTGTCTAAAGCGTATACTACACGTGTAGGAGATGGCCCGTTTCCAACTGAATTGCATGATGAAACAGGCGACCAGATCCGTGAGGTTGGTAATGAATACGGAACTACCACTGGACGTCCAAGAAGAGTAGGGTGGTTTGACAGTGTAGTTGTCCGCCATGCAAGAAGAGTAAGCGGACTGACTGATCTTTCTTTAAACTCCATTGATGTATTAACAGGAATTAAAACCTTGAAGATTTGTACAGCGTATAAGTACAAAGGTGAAATTATGGAGGAGTTCCCGGCAAGCTTGAAAGTATTAGCTGAATGTGAACCTGTCTATGAAGAACTTCCAGGGTGGGAAGAAGATATTACAGGCGTAAAGTCACTCGGAGACCTTCCTGAAAATGCCCGCCATTACATTGAGCGGATATCTCAGTTAACGAACATTCCTTTAACCATTTTCTCTGTTGGACCAGACCGGAACCAGACAAATCTTGTCCGGGGCGTGTGGGGAAGATAACAAAGTGCAGGAACAAAGGAGAAAGGAACTTTCTTTCTCCTTTGTTTTTTTCATACTTTTCCTTTTCATGGACAGGGCGGAATGTTAAAATAGGTACAGAATTTAAGGAAGAACAAAGTTTTTAAAAAAGAATATAGATTTCTTCTTGCATTAAAAAAACACCTGTGATACTATTAATCATGTCGCCGAAAACAAAGCATAACTGCTTGCGAGACACACAGGAGCCATTAGCTCAGTTGGTAGAGCATCTGACTTTTAATCAGAGGGTCGGAGGTTCGAATCCTCCATGGCTCACCATTTAATTACATAATACATAAGTTTTATGATATGGAAAGTGACATAGAACACTTCTTTTCCTGTAAGCCCGTTGGTCAAGTGGTTAAGACACCGCCCTTTCACGGCGGTAACACGGGTTCGAATCCCGTACGGGTCACCATTTCATTTCATAAACTGGGCCTGTGGTGTAGCGGTTAACATGCCTGCCTGTCACGCAGGAGATCGCGGGTTCGATCCCCGTCAGGCCCGCCATGTTTAGGCTCGATAGCTCAGTCGGTAGAGCAGTGGACTGAAAATCCACGTGTCGGCGGTTCGATTCCGTCTCGAGCCACCATTTCATACTCTTTGAGTATGTTTTTTTATAGGAATAATTGAATGTAAGTGAAAATTGACACTGCGCGGTTGGTAAACCGGGCAGTTTTTCAGTAAATAAAGGGAATAACCCTAGATTAACAGAGAAAAGACGGCAGATAAGGAAGTATTTCATTAACAAGATAACTTCCCCTGCTCGCTATGTTACAATAGAAGCTGAATTAACGATCCAACGCTTCTTTATGCTGGGCGATTAATCTTTTAGTGATGAAGAAATGGAGCGGATGAGGATGGACAAGAAAATTCTTGTTGTCGACGATGAGCAGCCGATTGCTGACATTTTAGAATTTAGTTTAGATAAAGAAGGTTTTGAAGTACAAGTGGCTTATGATGGAAAAGAAGCAGTAGAAAAAGTGCACGAATTTGAACCTGACTTGGTGCTTCTGGATATTATGCTTCCCCATCAGGATGGAATGGAAGTATGCAGAGAAATCCGCAAGCATTTTGAAATGCCTATTATTATGCTTACTGCCAAAGATTCAGAGATTGATAAAGTACTGGCTTAGAGCTTGGTGCAGATGATTATGTAACAAAGCCTTTTAGTACCCGGGAATTAATTGCCAGAGTTAAAGCTAATTTACGACGCATCAAGCCCCTCCTGAAGAAACAGAACAAAAGCAAAAGGACATTCAATTTGGCGATCTGCTCATTGATCCGGATGCGTATCTCGTTTCTAAGCGAGGAGAGCCTATAGAACTTACACATCGAGAGTTTGAACTGATCTATTATTTAGCAAAGCACATTGGACAAGTGATGACGCGAGAGCATTTACTTCAAGCTGTTTGGGGATACGACTATTTTGGTGATGTACGAACAGTGGATGTAACTGTACGCCGGCTCCGTGAAAAAGTGGAGGATAATCCCAGCTACCCTACGTGGATTATTACGAGAAGAGGAGTAGGCTACTATTTAAAAAACCCTGAACAGGAGAAATAACCATGAAAGCTATCGATTTCTTTAAATCGATTAATTTTAAAATCGTAGTAATCTATGTATTGCTGCTTATTATTGCGGTACAAATTATTGGTGTCTTCTTTACGAATCAGTTAGAAGAACAACTCGTGGATAATCATTTTTCCATGCTGGAGGAACGGGTTAATTTACTTGAGTATAATGTGGCCCAGGAAATGGTCAGGACCAGAGGGATGATGATAACTCGTTAGAGAGAGATATCAGCATCCTTTTAAATGAGTTTTTTACTATTGATAACGCTACAATTCAAGTTGTTGATGCTAACCAGGTAGTACGGGGCACGTCTCTGAGCCAAAACCTTGTAGGGCAGCTCAACACTGAAGTCAGAGTCAAGAGAGCCCTGCTTGGAACAGAAGATGAAGATATCCTTCTTGATCCTCAGGGAAACCGGATATATGTGATGGCGCACCCGGTTCGTGTGGACGATACAATTGTGGGAGCGATTTATATCGAAGCTCCTATGGAAGAACTGTATTCAGAGATGCAGGATATTAATAACATTCTAGCTACGAGTACCTTTATTGCCCTGGTCGTGACAATGATTTTGGGAATATTTGTGGCCAGAACCATTACGAGGCCTATTGTAGATATGAAAAAGCAGGCCAGAGTTATGTCTGAAGGTGATTTCTCTCGTCGTGTAAAAGTATACGGCAACGACGAAATCGGGCAGTTGGCCATTTCCTTTAATAATATGACCAGAAAGTTAAAGGATGCTAATGCGACGACAGAAGGAGAGAGAAAGAAACTAAGCTCTGTGCTTACTCATATGACTGACGGCGTGATTGCAACCGATGAACTGGGCCGTGTTATTTTAATGAATAAGAGAGCAGAACAGCTTTTAAACATATCCAGTGAAGATGTAGAAGGGGCCTCCCTTCCTGATTTGCTCAGGCTGTCGGAAACCATTGCACCAAGTGACCTATACGATTACTCAGATTCAATTTTGCTGGATTTCAGTGAGCAGGAACAAGAGTATCTCCTGGAAGCAAACTTTTCGGTAATCCGTAATGAAGATGGACCGGTTAATGGTTTAATTACTGTGCTTCATGATGTAACAGAACAAGAGAAGATCGATCGTGAACGAAAAGAATTCGTAGCCAACGTTTCCCATGAACTTCGAACACCTCTTACCTCTTTGAAAAGTTACTTAGAAGCTCTTGAGGATGGCGCGATGCTTGATGATACGCTGAGACAGCGCTTTTTAAAGGTGACCCAGAATGAAACGGAACGAATGATCCGTCTTGTTAATGATCTGCTGCAGCTTTCAAAAATGGACAGCAACGATTTAAAACTTAACTACCAGTCTTCAGATATAGGCAGCCTTCTTCATGAAATCGGCGATCGTTTTGAAATGGTGACGAAGGATAAAAACATTGAACTAGAACGAGTGATTCCTTCTTATCCTGTTTACATTGACATGGATCAAGATAAGATGGTGCAAGTGTTTGATAATATCATTTCAAACGCAGTGAAATATTCTCCAGATGGCGGAACAATTACCCTAAAGCTCCATCCACGAGGGCAAAATATAGCAGTAACTGTTCGTGATGAAGGAGTAGGTATACCAAAGGAAAATCAAAAGAAAATCTTTGATCGATTTTACAGAGTAGATAAGGCAAGGGCTAGGAATTTAGGGGGCACAGGTCTTGGGCTTGCTATTGCCAAGGAAATGGTTCAAGCTCACGGTGGTCACATTGGTGTGCGCAGCGAGTGGGAAAAAGGAACGACAATTATCGTTACTCTTCCGTATTCTGTCTATAAAAAAGCAGGTGTTAACGAATGATTGAACGGGTGAAATCTGGCCTCCTCACAATTCTAGTCATTATTAGTTTATTTTTAACGTGGCTCATGTGGACGTACCAGCCTGATTATGATCTTTTGCAAGGTACTGAGCCTATTGAAAGTGACCCTTACGGAGAGGAATTAAACTACGATGAGGTAGTGTGGCCTGAACGCATGATCCTTCATACACAATTGGGGAGCACCATGGTGGACGGCCAGGAATCTTTGTTTGTTTCTTTTTATGAAACCCTTCTTGATGCTGGGTTTGAAGAACTCTCTGTCAGCACCTCTGTAGATACTGAAAACCTGTATGACGCGGAATCAGGAATTGAACTGATATTTCCTGCTCCTATTCCCAGTGAAGTGTTAGGCGAACTTTTTGAATTTGAAGAAGATGAGCCTTATTTAACGGTTGGGTCGGCAGATCGTTTTCTCTTTACTCACGATGAGGAAAACGAGGAGATACTGGCACATTTGATTTCATATGAGGAAGATTTAGTAATTGAAGCATCTACCACTTTGAGTGTTTCTGATTTTGAAAACCAGTATTTGAACCGTGCAGGGTCTTACCCTGAGGTATTTGCTCATCAGGGGAACGAAGGGAACGAAGAAATACCTCGAATACACTATCTGCCGGAAAACCCTTTAACTTATCCGCATGTACAATATACGAGCGTAGAGCTTCAAGCTGAGCCTTTTATCGATTACTTGTTTAGTGACCCGACGTATGTAAAGCATTACCGCCAGGAGAATGGCACAGAGTCCTTTACCGACGGGAACAGGATGATGAACTTAACTAGAAATGGCCGGTATTTAAATTATATTAACCCAGTGTTCAGCGACCATGGAACTGCCAGTCAGCAACATGTGGTGAACACATCCTTTGACTTCATCAATTCTCATGGAGGGTGGACCGATCAGTATCACCTCTATTCCTGGAGTCAAGATGCGGACCAGGATGAAAGTAGATTTCGCTTGATTATAGAAGGGCTTCCTGTGTTTGAAAGTAATGGAGTGAACAGAACAAGCTTATTTGTTACAAGGTCTGGCACCCAGACATCTCGTTATTCTAGACCGATGTATGATATAGATGTAGAAGAAGAGCCCATTGAATCCACTCCATATGAACTGCCCGCTGGACAAGAGGTGCTGGACTATATTGAGCAGCATACTCCATTTAGCGAAGAGGAAATTGAAAATATTCGTGTAGGCTACCAGATGGACAGGCACAACCTCGTCCTGGCCTTTGAACCCATGTGGTTTGTGAAATACAGAGACTCTTGGTATCCGCTTGAAATTAATAATTCAGAGGGGGAGGAGCATGGACTGGAGTAAAACAAAAACCATCTTCATTGTTACGTTTCTCCTTCTTAATTCTTTTCTGGTCTATCAGCTTATTCAAAAACAAAATGCCAGTGAACTAAACGTAAGAGCTGAGATGACTTTGCAGCAGCGTTTTGAGGACAATAATATTCGCATTACTGAAAACCTTCCCGATGAAATCAATGAAGGACGACACATAGTTGGGAAACGCACACCCGTCCCTCAGGAAGCAATAGATGCAGTAGACGAAGAAGAAATTCTTTTTCCTGATGAACATGCCATGGGGGTTGTCCTGGATGAGCCATACTCAATTTCCAATGATAATGTGAACGAGGACATTGGGAGCTTTTTAGAATCGGAGATATATAACGGTGAACAGTACCGCTTTGCCAGCTGGGATCAGGAGAATCAAAATCTGGTATTCTACCAAACCTACCAAGGCAGCACGGTATACACTGATCAGGAAGAGCAGCTGGTACTGTTTTTAAATGACGAGGGAGATGTGACGAGCTACCTTCAAAGCTTCCTGGAAGTGGAAGAGCACGGGAGAAAGCGTGAACTCCTTTCTCCTTTAAAAGCAATTGAAAGCTTGTTAAATGAGCAGCTTCTTACGTTCAATTCTGTCGTCAGTCAAGTGGAACTTGGGTATTACAGTTATTTCAGTCCTCTTGGAGAATCCCAGGTGTTTGCGCCGATGTATCGCATCGAAATTGATGAAGAGTCTTTTTATCTGGTCAATGCCATAGATGGTGGAATTCAGGAGTTAACTGATTCTGCCACCAGGAGAATGAAGATACTAGTGAAGAGTCCAGGGAAAATGAAGAGGAATAAACGGAGTGAATACAATGTCTTTAAAGTGCAGTGTACTAGCAAGCGGGAGTACAGGTAACGCATCTATGTAGAGACAGGCAAACAAAGACTTCTCATTGATGCGGGTCTGAGCGGAAAAAAAGTAGAACAGCTCCTGGCCAAGGTTTCTTGTAATCCTAAAGAGCTGGATGGCATATTAGTATCCCATGAACACAGCGATCATATAAAAGGGGTAGGAGTGCTTGCGCGTAAACATGGCATTCCTGTTTATGCCAACAGCCTAACCTGGAAAGCCATGGACAGCCAGATAGGAACAGTTGATCCAGGACAGAAGTTCCACTTTGAACGAGGAGAAGTGAAAAGCTTTAAAGATCTTGACGTGGAATCTTTTGGAGTTTCCCACGATGCTGCTGACCCGATGTTTTTTGTTTTCCATCATGAGGGAAAAAGCTGACGCTTGCTACCGATATGGGGTATGTCAGTGAACATATTAAGGGTACCATTCAAAACTCAGACATGCTTATCTTTGAGTCCAACCATGATATGAATATGTTGAGAATGGGGCGTTACCCTTGGAATGTCAAAAGACGGATTTTAGGGGATTTAGGGCACGTATCAAATGAAGATGCTGCGTTGGCTTTGGCCGAAGTAATCGGTGATAATACATCAAGAGTGTATCTGGCTCATTTAAGCCAGGATAATAACATGAAGGAACTGGCTCGAATGACAGTGTCTCAAATGCTGGAAGAGAAAGGACATGGAGTAGGCAGTGAGTTTCACCTTTTGGATACGGATCCTTATACGCCTACGTCCTTAATTGAAGTATAAGCAAGGTTACAATAAGAAAAGTGTTTCGGTCTAGTACGGCGGAGACCGCTGTCAGGCTGTTGAGAAAGTGTTCTCAACAGCCGTTTTTATCTTCTTCAGCAACGTGATATATAAGCAGGTGAACTTTTAAGGTGTAAAAATACAGAGAGTCGGACACCCTAACATCATAATTATGGAAAATATTCTAAAACGTTTTTCTCATATAGACAAATGAGAGCAACCTTTTTAAAATAAGATCACAGCCCTTCCTCATAAGGTTGTCGTCGTTACATTTGTCCATATGGTTTGAATGAACAGAGTCTAAGAAAAAGACTGCAAGAGAAGAACTGGGGAAAGGATGATGATGAGGATCATGGGTTATTATGATGATCATGCTCACAAAACTAGAAGTGGAAACAAAGGCAGACGCGGGCTGATATGGGCCGGTGTTACAGGGGTAATATTAGGAGCGCTGCTCGTAATGTTTTCTGTTCCTTTTTTTACGACCGATCAGGCTGGCACAGCAGAGAATCAGTCCAGTCCTATCACTAATGAGGAAACGGTTGAAGAAAGTCCTAATCAGCAGCATGTCAGTTTAAACGTAACTTCAGATATAACGGAAGCTGTCGATCAGGTTTCCGGAGCAGTGGTAGGAGTGTTTAATCTTCAGCAGTCAGACTTTTGGGAAGAGTCGGGCATGAATGAAGGGACCGGGTCAGGAGTTATTTATAAAGTAGAAAATGGCCAGGCTATATCGTTACAAATCACCATGTGATTGAAGGAGCAAGCCAAGTAGAAGTGAGCTTGGCTG
Source organism: Thalassobacillus sp. C254 (assembly GCF_001310615.1). Taxonomy (NCBI): domain Bacteria; kingdom Bacillati; phylum Bacillota; class Bacilli; order Caryophanales; family Bacillaceae; genus Thalassobacillus; species Thalassobacillus sp. C254. Next base: position 62,767 of record NZ_BAXQ01000009.1, read on the forward strand.
ATGAAACAAGGATGGAAGCAGAAATAGTAGGTTCTGACATATTAACTGATTTAGCTGTCCTGCGAATTGATGGGGAGCCTGTAGATACAGTAGCAGAGTTTGGTGACTCGGAAGCTCTCCGTGTTGGAGAACCGGCAATTGCCATCGGAAATCCATTAGGATCTTACCTGTCAAGCACGGTCACGCAAGGAATTATAAGTGCAACCGAGCGCAGCATTCCTGTAGATTTAACGGGAGACGGTCAAATAGACTGGCATGCGGAGGTGCTGCAGACAGATGCAGCTATTAATCCAGGAAACAGCGGGGGAGCGCTCATTAACATTAACGGCCAATTAGTAGGGATTAACTCCATGAAAATTGCTCAAGCAGCAGTAGAAGGAATTGGATTTTCAATTCCTACCTCAGTGGCGGTTCCTGTTATTGAAGATTTAGAATTATATGGAGAGGTTCAGCGTCCTCAATTGGGTGTAGGGATCAAATCTCTCGCAGAAATACCAAGCTATCACTGGCAAGAAACTTTAAACCTCCCGGAAGAAGTTGAACATGGAGTGTTTATAACGAGTGTAGCAAGCAATTCACCAGCTGAAGAATCAGGTCTTCAGGAGTACGATGTGATTGTCGCCTTAAACGGAGAAGAAATTGTGGACGGTCACAGTTTAAGACAATTTTTGTATTCTGAAGTTGAAGTGGGCGATACGATTGAAGTGGAGTTCTATAGGAACGGAGAACTTCAAACTATTGAAGCGACTCTGATGGAAGAAGTGCAATTTTAACAGGAAAGAACACGGGGCTGGCTCAATTTGAGCACAGCCCTTTTTTTGTTACAGATCTCTGCAGAGAGCGGGACACTGAGTCTGTTTTAAAAGAAATGGGGCTTCGAATGTGGATAATTTATAGAGAGGAAGGGCAGAAAATAAATGAAGGAATGATGAATGGGAACGGCTTTGAACTAGCCATCCCTGTGGATAACTTGTTACAATAATAAAATGGAAAGGAGAGTTACTTTTGATATATTGTTGCGAAACACATGTGGAAATGGCACTTGATGATATTGTCGATCGTTCGGGAGAAATGCCGATATTTGAAAAAATAGAAGAAAATAAATTATCCACAGCCTGTTCCTATTGCAAAAATCTTGCCGCATACACAGTCAGCGAGCAATGATTGGACAATGGTTGTGTATATGTGGATAACCTTTGTGGATAAGATAAGTAAAGGTGGATAACTCTTGTGAATATAACAATTATTGCTGTAGGGAAATTGAGAGAAAAATTTATGAAGCAGGGGATAGAGGAATATCACAAAAGAATGACAACCCTGGCTAATGTGAAAATAGTAGAAGTGGCTGATGAAAAAGCTCCGGACCAATTAAGCGAAAAGGAGCAAGAGCAGGTCAAAGACAAAGAAGGAGAAAGAATTTTAGCTAAGATCCCACAGCAAGCCTATGTCATCGTCTTAGATTTAAAAGGCGAGATGCTGAGCTCTGAAAGTCTGGCAGAGAAATTAAATCATTTGGCTTTGCACGGAAAAAGCAAAGTTGTTTTTGTCATTGGCGGATCTTTGGGTATCAGTGAGAGTGTCCGCAGGCGGGCAGATTTCTTATGGTCTATGTCAAAACTTACATTTCCTCATCAGTTAATCCGGGTCATAGTAATGGAACAAATATATAGAGCATTTCAAATTAACCGGGGATCTTCTTATCATAAATAAGCGGATGCCTGTGTACAAGGCACCCGCTTACGTTAGGTATTATTCTGTTGAGGAGACGGTGTTTTGGTCAAGGAGGGTAACTTTAACACTTACATCAAGAGTCTGGTTGCCTCCACGGTAAACTCCTTGAAGAGGACTCACGTCAGCGTAGTCACGGCCTGTACTCACGCGAATATGATGCTCCAAAGCTTCTACATTGTTTGTGGGGTCAAGTCCTACCCAGCCAATACCAGGCACCATCACTTCAACCCATGCATGGTGGCAGAGTCGCCAATTAAAGCAGAATTTTCGCCTACATAAAGATAACCGCTGACATAACGAGCAGGGATGTTTTTCGCCCGTAAAATACCGAGCATCACATGAGTAATATCCTGGCATACCCCGTTTTTTAAGTCAAAGGACTCTCGTGCAGGAGTGTTGACATCCGTTGTTTCACCGTTGTACGTAAAGGTATCATGCAGATGCTCCATGACATCAATGGAAAACTGAACTGGATTATCCATTTCTCCCACTGCTTTTACAACCTGTTCTACCTGTTCTGGCGTAACATAGGTGTAATGGGTATCATTTAAAAAGGACAAATAATGAAGGCGGAATAACTCCGAATGAAAGATAGCTTTCATTTCAGGTGAATAATCAATCCGATGAATAAAAGGACTTCGCTGAATGCTTACAATTGAAGTTGTTTTCACTTCAAGGTGTGTGTGCTGTTCAGGAATAAAAAAGGTTTCCACATAGTTCCCCCACAGATCAATATGCTCTTTCGTTAAAGAAGAAGGCTGGATCTCTGTCCGGTAAGACAGCAGACGCTGGACTTCATCTGTGGTAGGCTTAAGCCTGATCGTATTCATGCTCTGGTCTACGACAGTCTCATAATCAAACTTATTAGTATGTTCGATTTGATATTTCATCGATGATCGACTCTCCATATTCTGTTGTTGATGAGGATGCTGTGTTTTCCCCACTTTATAGGAAGTGTTGACGGGTTCTACTAAATAATACGTCTTTGAAAAAATTTGTCCAATTTCATTGCAGCGATATTGAAAGTGATTTAAAAAGTTACTTAACTCCTGAAGACTTAGCTCTTTAATTTTAACCTCGTTAAACTCATCCATCAAGTTATCAAGCGCGGCATACATCTCCCACGAATAGTGTGAAACTTTCCCTTCCTCAAGCTCAAAGATTGCTTCCCGAACATGATCCATACAATACTTAATGGACCTTGGAAAGTTTTCGTCTCCAATTAAAAATGACAGGATTGTTTTTGGGTCCATAATTGGAGGATGCTGCTTTAAGTATGCTTCATAGCCGTTAACAAGCTGAAGAGCGGTTCTCCAGTAATAATAATACTCTTCCTGATATTCGGCATCAGAGGTAGGAATGTTTTTGCAGACACAATTCAGGATTCGTGCCGTTTTGTCAGCTCGCTCGAGCCACTTTCCTATTTTAATCATTCGATAGGGAAGCCCACGGGACATAGACGACTCAATAACTCCTTGAGCAGTAAGAGAGGCCATTTTCATACGCTGAAGATAATTTTGAATGTCTTTTTTGGACCATTTCTCTTCTTTTGATTCTAGTACGTACAAGTAAAAATCATTCCAGATTTCCCAAAAATCATTTGGGAGATGATCTCTCGTTATGCGGGCATTTTCCCTGGCCGAGCTTATGCAAGTGGTAATGGAATTAATGTTTTCTTCAGAAAAAGCCAGGTAATTGATAAGAACTTCTCCATCATAAATATCTGAGTGGCTGAATTTTTCGAATTCTTGAATGGAAGCGCATATCTCAAAAATGACTTCCCAATCATGGTTGGCGTACGTTTCTTCATCAGAAGCCTCCAGCATTTGGATAAGCTTTACACTTAATATTCTGGCATTGTTTTCTGCTCTCTCGATATTCCGGGACATCCAATATAACGAATCTGCAACACGGCTTAGCATTTACTGATCGCTCCCTTCACCCTTTAATACCCATGTGTCTTTTCCTCCTCCGCCTTGTGAGGAATTAACGACTAATGACCCTTCTTTAAGAGCTACACGTGATAAGCCCCCAGGAACAACGTGGGTGCTCTTTCCCCGTATGACGAAAACCCTTAAATCAACATGACATGGGTAGAATCGTTCTCCTTGATAAGCAGGGGCCCGGGATAAATTGATAGTGGGCTGGGCAATGTACTGGTGAGGTTCTTCGATGATTTTTTCTCTGAACATTTCAATTTCTTCTTGCGAGGCGTGAGGACCAATTAGCATGTCGTATCCTCCGGAAGCTCCAACGTTCTTTACAACCAGCTGTTCCAGGTTCCTAAGCACCCATTCACGCTGATCAGGCTCACGGAGACGGTACGTATCAACATTTGAAATGATTGGCTCTTCGTTCAAGTAATAACGGATAATATCAGGTACATAAGCATAGATGGCTTTATCGTCGGCAATTCCATTGCCTATCCCGTTTAATATGGCCACGTTTCCGCGCCGGTAAGCTTCTAATAATCCAGGCACGCCCAGTGCAGAATCCGGACGGAATGCTTTGGGATCCAGAAAGTCATCATCAATGCGCCGGTAAATAATATCTACTCGCTTTAACCCTCGGATCGTTTTCATGTAGACAACATGGTTATTTATAACTAAGTCCCGGCCTTCCACCAGCTCAATTCCCATTTGCTGAGCCAGAAATACGTGGTCATAGTAAGCAGAGTTATACATACCGGGAGTTAACAGGACGGCGCGTGGCTGGGTACCGCTTTTTGCGGTTTTTGGGACATGTGCCAAGGCTGCTTCATGTAAATGAGAAAGTTGGTGTTCTAGGGTGTGGAGGGAATGATTGGCAAAGAATTCGGGGTATACTTGTCTCATCACGTACCTGTTTTGATAGACATAGGACATCCCGGAAGGGTTTCGTAAATTATCTTCAAGAATCAGGTATTTTCCTTCTTCATTTCTGATAAGATCTATTCCAGCTAAAAAAATATGGTTATTTAAAGGAATCTCCATTCCTTGTACCTGCTTTTGGTAATAATAAGGGTTGTCTACAATAAGCTCTCGAGGAATCACACCATCATTAAGTATTTCCTGCTCATGATAAATATCTTCCAAAAATTGATTCAATGCTTCCGTTCTTTGAATCATTCCTTTCTCTATCAGTGCCCATTCTTCCGGAGGAATGACAATAGGAATGAAATCAAATGGCATGGTTCGTTCTGTGCTTATATTTTCATTGTACACAGTGAAGGTAATTCCTTGCCGTAAAAAGGAAAGCTGGGCTGTCTCATGCTTTTCTCTGAGCTCCATTTCTGAAAAGTTTTGCAATGTATGATAAAAGCGAGAGTAGTGATCCTTTGGATCTCTGTTGGGTGTAAACATATGATCAAAAAATGGCTCAGTTTTGTATGAATTGAACAATGTAAGATCACTCCTTTTTTTCCATGATACTGTAAATGTAAATTTGTTCAAGTAGATTTTTGAAACTTTCAAACTATTTTGTAGATGATTGGTATTTTTTGTTACGTTTCAGACGGTACATGAGGTAAAGAGCAGCCAATAGCGCTAGTAAAGAGAATATTGCAAATTGAAAATTTTGGAACCATTCATAAGCAGCTTCAATATTGCCCAGCTGTCCTATATAAAACATGACTAAAGCTGTAGGAAAAATACCTATGAAAGTTAAAACTCCATACCGAAGCGGAGTGATTTGACAAAAAACAGCGACGTAAGCAATATATCCCGCACCAAGCATTCTCCCTGCTGCTAAGGCCCAGTCCCCGTGTTTTTCTACTAAGCGGACCATTTTCTTAATACTGGGTTTATTAACATGTCGTTTTAAAATGTAATCATATCGCTGAGACAACAAGTATGGGATATAGCTGACAGCCACATAGCATATAGAAACGGCGAAACTCAGACCGACCAATTCCCACCCACCTGGATCTAAGATATAACCATAAGCGAGAATGAAAATCCCCGCAGGAAAGGGGATCGAAAGAGCCTCGATGGCTACTCCTAAAAATAAACCTATAATGCCGAGCTGTCCTAAAATCTCCAGAGCATATTCAATCATTGGTGTTCTCCTTTAATTAATACGAAATAAATACCATTGCTTTCCTATACCCTTTTTTTCTCACTAGTTACCTTGATTAATTTGTAAATAAAAGTTTCAAGATGCCACTGAGACAATACATCTGCCTTATTGATAAATACAACTATCTTTGTGCTCTGGCCTTCAGTTCGTTAAGATAAGTATGATGTCAAATGAAGGAGTGTTGTGATATGAGCCTGGAATGGAGAGAGCTATTAGAAAACGCCAAGAAGTGGGCCGTAGAAGCTGGAGAAGAACAGGTCAGCCGGCTGGAAGGCCGATGAAAATGGAATCAAAAACCTCTGATATAGATTTAGTCACAGAAGTGGATGTTTGGTCAGAGGATTTTATTATGAATAGGATTAAAGAAACGTATCCCGATCATGGCATGGTTACTGAAGAAAGCGGGGAACATGCCGGTGAAGCCGAATATGAGTGGGTGATTGATCCTATTGATGGTACGGTCAATTATGCAAGGGGCCTTCCTGTTTTTTGCGTGTCTATAGGGATTAGATATAAAGGTGAAACGGTAGCGGGCGTAGTTCATGCACCTAGAATTGGCGAAACGTATGAAGCGGTGAAAGGAGAAGGTGCTCTGTTAAACGGCAGCAAGATTACTGTGTCTAAAACAAGTGAGCTTTCCAAATCTGTGTTGGGTACTGGTTTTCCATATGACAAGGGGACAGACCCTGATAATAATTTGTCCTACTTCAATGAATTACTTCCGAGAATTGGAGGTATTCGGAGAATGGGAGCAGCTGCCATGGATCTTTGCCAGGTCGCTGCAGGGCGTTTCGATGGATATTGGGAAATGAAGCTGAAGGCCTGGGATATTGAAGCCGGTGTATTAATTGTTGAAGAAGCAGGTGGAAGCACCTTTGTTAAAGATGAAGAAAAAGGTTTCTTTGTAATCGCAGGAAATGATGAGATTTTTCCACGATTACAGGAAGTAATTCAAAGGTAGCTCATGCAGGTGCAAGCGAGTGTCGTTTAATGATTATCAACAACAAAATGGAACTAAGCCATAAGATAAAAGATTCCCCCTGGGTTGTCCCAAGGGGAATCTTTTATCTAGCCAGAGTAAAGGAATAGCTAACGTCTTTATTGGCTTTAAATTCAGGGTGAGTAACCTGGCCAGAGATAAGGTACTCCCCATAAAAATTTCTGTGGAGATCGATTGTACCGGTATAAGTTCCATCTTCACTTGTGAAACCTTCTATTTGTTGATCTTTTCCTCTCGGAGCGTTGATAAGGAGGTTGATTTCAGCATCTTGTACCGCCTTGCCATTTTGGTTTGTTGTAGAAATGGTTACATCAAGTTTTCCATTAGCGGGGCTCTCGTGGTCAACTGTTACGTTTAAAGAGGGAACAAACTCTTCTTCCGCGTGTTCATCCTCGATTTCCACTTCTTTATTCATATGAGGGGCTTGTATAAGTCCATAACCATATCTATTAGTGGAACCGAGGTCAATCGTATAATGGTTTTGAAGCATTTCTCTTATTTCCTTGTGATCAGCATCAGGATAAGCATTTTTCAACAAAGCCAGATTTCCGGTTACATAGGGAGCTGCCATGCTTGTGCCGCTTAATCTTTCATAGTCCCCTGCCAAATAGGTGCTTAGTATTTGAACGCCTGGCGCGGCTGCTTCTACATCCGGTCCAGTAGAAGAAAAGGATGGCCGTTCATCATCCTGGTTCGTGGCTCCTACTCCAATAACAGACTCATACTTCGCAGGTACATCACGGTATCATTGTTTCCCCCGCGGTTACCGCTGTTTCCGGCAGACGCTACAACAAGCACTCCCGCCTCATAAGCCTCATTTACTGCTTTTTCAAGAGCAGTGGAGTGAGAGGATGTTCCAAGACTTAAGTTGATAATATCCATCTCCTGTTCTACCGCCCAGTCAACCCCTGCAGCGACATCAGACAAGAAACCAGAGCCGTTTTTGTCTAATACTTTTACACCGTAAATGTCGGCTTCATGCGCAATCCCAACTGTGCCTATGTCATTATTTAAAGCTCCTACAATTCCTGCTACATGGGTACCATGTCCATTTTCATCCGTGTAATCCTCGCTGTTTGTTCTGCTTCCTCCAAGAAAGGCAGCACCGCCTGCGATCTGTAAGTCCGGATGTTCAGCAATTCCTGAATCAAGTAATGCTATCTTCACGCCTGTACCCGTGAACCCTATTTCCCAGTCATTTTCTCCGTAAATACGTGTAAGACCCAGTCAGCCTCTTGGCTTTGTGAGTGAGCATGGACCAGACTGTCTTTTTCCACAGCTGTGACATGAGGGTTATTTGCAAGCCCGTTTGCTGCATTTTCATTCATTTCTACCACACTTACTGAAAAGGAAGAGAAATCGTGTACCACATCGTGCTGAGGTATATGTACTCTGTCCTTAGCTCCCTGATTTTCAAACGTTACCAGGTATCTTTCTTTTTTCTCCTGTCCGCTGCCATATGCATTCGAATTAAAACCGCTGACTGTTATAAGCAGTACGATTAATAAAGTTGAAACGATTACTCTCATATGTGCACCCCCCATTTTCATAGTAACAGAGTATCAACGAATCAGGAATAATTATCCATTAAATTTACAAAAAAATGCAGCCAGCAGGGCTGCACTTCCCATAAAGAAGTCAGGATTACAATGAATGGAAAATTAGCCTGGTTTTTTTAACCCTGCCTAAGGAGTAAGCCAATAACTAAAATACTGATAAAAAACAAAACAGCAAGAACACTGGTTACTAGTCCTAAAAGGGCAAGTATCAAGCCGCTTTCCTGGTTTTTCTTTATTTTAGCAAGGGAAATAGAGCCGAGAATCATCCCTGCTGCTCCTAATAGGAGTCCCAGCAGGGGAACAACAAGCATAAATGCTCCTGCTAACAGGCCAGTAACTAAAGATGCTAATGCTTGTCCATTTAAATGGTTTTGTTGCTGTGTTTTATTTGCTGTCACCGTTACGTTCACCTCTATTTTCTTTATATCCTGGCTACTATGCTACAATGAATTCATCACCCATGCTAGAAGGGGGAAGAACATGAGCATTCTGCACAATGATTGGGCTCTCCGCTTAGAGAATGAATTTTCTAAGCCGTATTATGTGGAGCTGAGAGAATTTTTGAAAAAAGAATACGAAACCAACACAGTTTATCCACCTATGGATGACATTTATAATGCCCTGCACCACACAACTTATGAAAATACGAAAGCAGTGATCCTGGGGCAGGATCCTTATCATGGCCCTAATCAGGCTCATGGTCTTAGTTTTTCGGTGCAGCCAGGGGTAACTATCCCCCCATCCTTAAAAAACATCTATAAGGAGCTTGAGGAGGACCTTGGATATCCGGCTCCTGATCATGGCTGTTTGACTTCCTGGGCAGAGGAAGGTGTGCTTTTACTCAACGCGGTTCTAACGGTCCGTGGAGGTGAACCTAATTCTCATCATGGAAAAGGATGGGAGCATTTCACCAATGAAGTGATACGGCACGTAAATGAAAAAAAAGAACCGGTTGTGTTTATCTTGTGGGGAAAAAATGCTCAAGCCAAAGAAGATTTGATTACCAACGAGCATCATTTAATTATAAAATCTCCCCACCCAAGCCCTTTTTCAGCCAAAAGAGGCTTTTTTGGAAGCAAGCCTTTTTCACAGGCCAATGAGTTTTTAGCAAAAGCAGGCCGGCCGGAAATCAACTGGTCTATTCCTGCAAGGGAGGATCTTGATGAAAAGAGATAAATTTTACACTACCCTTCATAACGGCACCAATATGCCTGGGTTGGCCTTGGTGTTTATCAGGCAGAAGAAGGGGAGGAAGTGAAAAATGCAGTAAAAACAGCGTTACAACATGGTTATCGAGGGATTGATACTGCCTCTTTTTATGGAAACGAAAGAGGGGTAGGAGAAGGAATTAAAGAAAGTGGTATTTCAAGAGAAGACGTATTTATTACTACAAAAGTTTGGAATGATGAACAAGGATACGAGGAAACCCTACAGGCCTTCGAAAGAAGCAGAAGAAACCTTGAAGTGGATACAATTGATTTATATTTAATTCATTGGCCTGTTCCCGGTAAATTTGAAGAGACCTGGAAGGCTTTAGAAGAGCTTTATAAGCAGGGGAAAGCAAGAGCGATAGGTGTGAGCAATTTCCAGCAAAACCACCTCGAGAAGCTTTTAAAGCAAGCTTCTATAAACCAATGGTTAATCAGGTTGAATTTCATCCTCGACTTTTCCAAAAGGACCTCCTTGAGTTTTGTAATAGTCATCGTATTCAGGTAGAGGCATGGAGGCCGCTGGGAAAAGGGAACCTTCTCAGTCACTCCGTTATCCAGAATATTGCTGAAAAATATAATAAAACACCTGCTCAGGTGTTAATTAGATGGTGCCTTGAGCACGAGGTGGCAACGATTCCAAAGTCAGTGACACCAGAGAGAATCAGAGACAATTTTGAGGTGTTTAATTTTTCACTTGATCCTGAGGATGTAAGCTCTATTGACGACTTGAATGAAAACCATCGTTACGGTTATCATCCTGATGAATTTCCTTATGATGATATGCAGGCTGATGAGCAGTAAATGACAAAGTTAAATGTCACGCATAAAAAGCCGTCTCGTCTTCTTACACCAGCCAGTGGATTCTTAAAAGGCTACAGCCATTCCTTAAATCCTTACATTGGCTGCTCTTTTGCCTGCTCATACTGCTATGTAAGGCAAATGCCTGTAAACCTGTTCAGAGATGGAGAATGGGGGACATGGGTTGAGGTAAAGGAAGAGTCAGCGGAAATGCTTCGTAAGGAACTTACCCGTGAAAAAAAGAAGTTGAATGTCCGGATTTTTATGTCTTCCAGTACCGATCCCTACCAGCCCGCCGAGGCCAGGGAAAGGATAACTCGCATGCTGCTTGAGGTATTGACCGAAGATCCTCCCGACTTTTTACTGATTCAAACAAGAAGCCCATTAGTATTGAGAGACATAGATCTTATCAAAAAACTCGAGAACAGAGTAAGGGTCAGTGTTAGTATTGAAACAGATGAGGACAGTGTCAGAAAAGCCATTACCCCGCAGGCTCCGCCTATTTCGGGAAGGTTAAAAGCGATACAGACCTTACAGCAACATAATATTCCTGTTCAAATTGCTGTCTCTCCTCTTCTTCCCCATTCACCACGTTTCCCAGCTCTTCTTGGGGAAATTGGAGAGAGGGTAGTGTTGATGATTACTTTCTTGGTGATGGGAGCGGTGGAAGACGTACAAAGAAGCTGAAAATACCGGAGCTGTACCACAAACATGGGTATGGAGAGTGGTATTCTCCTGAATGTCTTTCTCATTTTCTTAAACAGCTTGAAAAGCAAGTAAAGAAAAGCAGGATTTTTATTAGTCAGGAAGGGTTTTTGCCATAAGGAAGGGACTGTCTCAAAAGTAAACCTCTTGAGTACAGTCCCTTTCTTTATTACTTAATTACTTATTTACAGGCTGCTCAAGTCCTGCTTCAATCATACCAGTAATTTGCGGGTCATCAGGCTTTACATCGCTTTTAAAGCTTCCGAGAATTTCTCCGTCTCGTGATATGACAAACTTCTCAAAGTTCCAATCAATGCCTCCATCAGGGTCCGTTTTATCAATCAGCCATTCATAAAGTGGGTGTTTGTTTCCACCTTTCGCATGTACCTTATCAAAGACTTCAAAGCTCACGCCGTAGTTACTTTGGCAGAAATTTTGGATTTGATCAATGCTTCCTGGTTCTTGACCGCCAAAGTCATTAGAAGGAAAGCCTAATACATGAAAGCCTCTTTTGTGGTACTGTTGATAAATTTCTTCTAGCTGCTCGTACTGTGGCGTGTAGCCACATTCAGAAGCTACGTTTACGATCAGCAACACGTCGCCTTTATACTCTGCTAAGCTTTTTTCTGATCCATCTGCTCGTTTCACATCGATAGTGTAGAGTGTAGACATATGATTCCATACCTCCTTAGAGACAATTCTAGTACCAAATCTTCCCGTCTGTTGTTTTCTCAAAACCTCCCTTCAATGTGGAAGAGGATAAACTGCGATTATTACAAACTAGTACAAATTAATACCAAATGTTACTTTGTGTGAATAATGTAATACAAAGTATAACTTAATAATATTTTATACGTTTTTATGCAGTGGAAATTAATGGATACTATCAAATATTACTTAATATTATAAAGTAATATAATGTATTACACTTTGTATTAAAATGTATTACAAAGTAATATTAAATGTATGATAATGTATTACATTTCAAAAATGGGAAGTGTCTGTCAAATGTATTACATTGTATTAACAATGTGCTAACTATGTATTAAACCCTATTGACTAAGGGCTTCCGTTTGATAGAATATATATGTACCTTGGAAATTATCACTAATTGAAGGAGTTGTTGGATTCATGACACAACTATTAAAAGCGGGAGCCGATGCTGGTAATAACAGCCTGAAACTATGGGTGAAAGATAAAGAACCTATTAACATACCTACTGTTTACTCTCTTTATATGGGAGAAACGACTGAGTTGATGGATTTAGAGGACATTCCTAAGGAAGATTTACTTAATAATATTGATGTAACAATTAATTCAAAAGCCCTCTCAGAAAATGGCCTGAGATATGCAATCGGAAATAAAGTAATCGATGAAAATTTAGATGCGTTGGAACTTGAAAAGAAATCTGATAAGTCAAAAGATGAAATACCAGTCATTGTAACGTTAGCAGGCCTGGCTATTTCAGCAATGAAAGAGAAAGAAAATGAGGCCGCAACCATATTGATGTAACCTACGATCTGTCTGTAGCTCTTCCTGTCAGCACCATTACAAAGGAAAGCGCAGCTCATAACTCAGCAAGATATACAGGAACACATGAAGTTATTTATCACCACCTTCGGGGCGAAATGTAAAAGTAGTTATAAAAATACAATACTGCAAATGCCTGCCTGAAGGAGCATCCGCAGCCTGGGGTGTAGTGTATGATGAAAATGGCAAACTCACGGAAAGAAAGGTAGAGGCTGACGGAAGAGTAGCAAAGGTGAATTTCGCCGATAAAACACTTCTTCATTTTGATATTGGTTCAGGAACGACTGAAATTGTTGTAACAGAAGGCGTGAAGTTTAATCCAAAGCTTTCTGAAGGACTTGGGTATGGAGTGAAACATGCAATCTCTGAAATTATTAAACGATGGAATCGGAAAAACCCTAGAAAGAGCATAGATTCAATCGCTGAGTTTAATGAAATTTATTTTGATACAGAGCATCCAAGGCACAGCGCATTAAGAGAAGAATCAAAAACAGGCTCATGCAGCTTTCTAAGTTAATTAGTCAGGCAATCATCAACAAGATCGACGATATGAAAGATGACCCTATGTATTTATTTACGGCGGAGGAGCTGCAGTCCTTAAAGAGAATCTCCAAAGTATTTTAAGAAGTAAAGACAGAATGGTAAATGTAACCTTTTTAAAGGATCCATTATATGTGAATGCACGCGGTCTGTTAGTTTATACTTGCTCTCCTCGTTTTACTCAGCAAAAAGAAAAGGAATTAGGAGTGGAAACAGCCAGTTCGGCTAATAATTCTTTTAACAAAAAGAAAAACAACTAGGAGCCTAAAAAATGAGCAGGCGAAAAAAGCAGTACCAACAAGGTGAAAGAGCTACCATATATATAAATAGGGATGTCTCGCCTGAAATGCTTGAGTGGATTAACAAACAGTCTGATCTTTCTAACTTTTTTTTGTATGCAGCGAAAGAACTTTATAAGCAGACAGGTAACATGGACGTAGCTGAAATTCTTCCCAGAAAGATCAACTTTTCACTAGACGAAACGGCTGCTGCAAGTGAACATAGTTCCTCCTTTTCGAACCTGAAGTATTTTCCTTCTTATGAAGAAAAGGAACCACCGGAAAAAAAGTTACCCATTCTCCTTGATGAAGAAGAGGAAGAACAAGAAAAGGCATACGAAGAAGAAGTGGAACAGGAAGAAAGTGACGGGCAAGATGAAAGCTGGTCCAATTTAGAAATGGATGACGACGATCCCTTTGCCTAATCATCACCCGTAAATAAAATACAAGGTAAGGCTGCCTCCAGCGGACTGGGGGCAGCCTTCTTTGAGTTTCATGCTTTGCGGTCTGTTCATAAAAATATAAAATTTATTGAGCAAAACGGGCATTCCCGTAAAAACTGTGTGATTTATATGGTCCACTCGTCATTAATGATACCGACTACATACCATTCGCCGTTCTCCTGAACCATAGCCAGCCTAAGGCTATCCCAGTCCATTCCTTGATATTCCCCGCTGGAAGGAAAGTGATATTCTACGACAGTAGCGTCAGGGTATACATCGCCGGTATTGTCAATTGTATTTCCTGGTCCTTGTCTTTCATCAACAGCTACCTCTTCTGCATGAGCATAATCTCTGTTATACACAAATTCCTCGTAATATTCAGAAAAAGTATATTCAATAGGATGGCCGCTTCCATCATAGTTCCCCCACAGGTACTCTGTTTCATCGTGCCATAAATCTTCCACTTCTTCAGAGGAAAATACCTGGTCATTTTCCTGGTCTACAAAAGCGTAAGGGCTGAAGCGTACACCATCATCAGGGTGTATATAAGAAGAAACGGCTTCCATATCCTGACTTTGCAAATGGGTAACAACTTGATCTGCTGTTTCCCGGGCGGATTCAGAGTCGTTTTCAATAAGAACAGTAGTGCCTGGCTGAAGGTTGTAAGGATCAAGGTCAGAGTTCTTCTCCATTAGTTGCTGAGCACTGACACCTTCATACTGGGATGCAATGCTGTAAAAGGTTTCCCCCTCTTGAACAGTATGGCTTCCAGTAGAATCTGATTGTTCATTTAGATTAATCATGGTGCCGGGTTGAAGATTGTAAGGGTCAAGGCCGCTATTAATGGTTTGTAAGTCCGCTACGCTTACCCTTTCTGCTTCGGCGATACTCCAAAGTGTATCGCCAGGCTCAACAGTGACAGTGGAAGCATGAGCAGAGAAACCTGAAACGCCAAACACAACTCCTGAGGCTAGAACCGGTGCAAGAATACGCGTGGATTTTCTCAAGATGATCTCCCCCTTTAAAATCCTTATTATTCTCTACCATTGTCAAAGTGAACTTAAACTATGGATTTATAAAATTTAGAATAATTAAATAAGTCGAAAATTCAATGAAGATAATGTGTTAGATAATCTTACGCAAATGTAGATTACTACATGTAAAAGAGTAAAATAAGGATTAACGAAAGATGTTAACTAAGTTAACGTCAACTCTGATTAGGAGAAGGGGGAAAAAAGATGGATCCAATATTTTTTATGAACAATTTGTGGGTTATGATTGCATTTATTCTCGTTATCTTAATGCAAGGTGGATTTATTCTTCTAGAAGCAGGATCTACTCGAATGAAAAATGCCGGTCATATTGCCGGTAAAACAATTTTTACTTTGGGAATAGCCTCAATCATTTTTTGGGCTGTGGGGTATGGACTAATTTACGGCACGAGTGCCGGAGGGTTTATTGGAACATCTGATTTTTTCTTTGGCGATTTTACAACTGTATTTGATGGTTTAGCAGGATCAGTAGATTTTATCTTCCAATTAGCATTTGCGGCAATTGCTCTCACAATTGCATTCGGGGGATTTGCTGAAAGAGCAAAGCTTTCCGTTTATATCATATTCGCCGTTCTATTTTCCGCGTTAGTATACCCGGTAGTTGCTCACTGGATCTGGGGAGACGGCTGGATCGGAGGACTTGGCAAGCAGGACTTTGCCGGTTCAACAGTTGTCCATTTAACAGGAGCAATGGGGGCCTTGGCAGCAACTATTTTACTTAAGCCTCGTATTGGGAAATTTAATAAAGATGGTTCTGCTAACGAACTAGCAGGTCACAACCAGGTGTTTACCGCATTAGGTGTGCTTCTCTTATGGGTAGGCTGGTTTGGTTTCAATGCTGGAAGTACATTAGGTGTGGATGATGCATTCTTTGGCTTCGTTGCTCTTAACACTCAACTAGGTGCTGCTGCTGGTGCTGTAGCTGCGATGATTATTGCGTGGATTGCCATTGGCAAGCCGGATGTACCTACAATGCTGAACGGTGCATTAGCAGGCTTAGTAGCTATTACAGCATCGTGTGCATTTGTCGATCCGTGGGCTGCACTTGTTATTGGTTTAATTGCAGGGATTCTTGTCTTCTACAGCATGAAACTTATGGAGAAATTAGGTATTGATGACCCGATCTTTGCCTTATCTGTACACGGGATTGCAGGGATTTGGGGTACGCTTTCCACCGGATTTTTTGCAACTCCGGCACTTGCTGAAATGAATGGAGGAAATGCAGGTCTGTTCTATGGCGGGGGGCTGACTCAGCTTGGCGTTCAGGCGATCAGTGTTCTAGCCTGCGGGGTATTCGCTTTTGTAGCTTCTTATATCCTGCTTCTTATCACTCGCGGCCTTACAGGCGGACTCAGAGTTTCTGAAGAAGAGGAAATCATGGGACTTGATATCAGTGAACACGGGGATATGGTTATCCAGAATCTTTCCAGCCGACAAACACAAATACTACTGCATTCAACTCTTCCAATACGGGAGCCTGACATGGAAAAAATAATATATTCTGAGGAAGAATCCTTTCTTCCTCAGCCTTCTTTCACCACCTATGAACAAATAAAACAAAAGAGAGAGAAAGAGACAAAAGAAGTGACGGGAAACCATGAGCTTCTTAATAAGGCTCACGATGTATGGGTTGCAGAAACCGTTTTGTTAGCTATAGAAAAAGTTAAAAGTGAGCGGGGAAAAGCCCCTGCTCATTTTGCTTTCTTTGTAATGGGCAGTGGAGGAAGACTAGAGCAGTCTACGTTTAGTGATCAGGATCATGGAATCGTTTTCCAAGGTGAGGATAAAAGATGCCAGGAGTACTTTCTTAAGCTTGGAGAGGAGATTCGTGAAGGCTTAGCGGAAGTAGGATACCCACGTTGTGATGGAAATGTAATGGCTTCCAATCCAAGATGGTGCCACGGAGTAATAGAATGGAAAAAGCAGTTGGATGCCTGGATTCAAGCAAATGAGTGGGAAACTTTAAGGTATTTAATTACCTTTAGCGATGCAAGAACTATTGCAGGAAAGGAAAGCCTTCTTTCGGAAGTGAAAGAGCATTTACTAGAGCGGGTGAAGCAGGAGTCGGAACTGAGAAAGAGGATAGGTGAAAACACCTCTGTTCTTCACAAAGGCATCGGAATATTTGGCCAGGTTCTCACGGAAGAAAAAGGACCATACACCGGGTTTTTTAATGTCAAAGAAGCTGCTTTGTTCCCTTATGTGCATGCTGCAAGGATGCTTGCCTTAAAAGAAGGTATGGAAGAACCC
This sequence comes from Thalassobacillus sp. C254, assembly GCF_001310615.1. Taxonomy (NCBI): domain Bacteria; kingdom Bacillati; phylum Bacillota; class Bacilli; order Caryophanales; family Bacillaceae; genus Thalassobacillus; species Thalassobacillus sp. C254. Next base: position 79,920 of record NZ_BAXQ01000009.1, read on the forward strand.
TCTACCCTAAGAAGACTAGCTCTCTTAAAAGAAAAATACCCTTTTCTTCAAGGGAAGGAAAAGAGTTTTTCACAATTATTAGAACTGAGAGCATCCTTTTCAGAAAAACACCACCACTATGACGATGTTCATTATATTCCAGTACGCTCCTTGCCAAAAGGCCAAAAGCAACAACTTAAATTATGGATAAAAGAAGGGAAAGAGATGTTAACAGAAGCAAAGAGTAACATGGAAGCGGGTGAAAGGTGATGGGGATGTTTCAGTGGATGCGCCAAGTATCAAAACTAGGCAGTCAGGATCCAGGCGCTATTTTTGAACAAAGCACCCCGCAGCAACTCTCTTTTATCCGCCAATTGCAAAAAGATTTGAAAAAAGAACAGCCATTAACACGTCAGTTAAAAGACTTGCAAGTAACCGTGTTAGATTTAGAAACGAGTGGGTTTTTTCCGGATAGAGGGGATCAAATCCTTTCTATAGGAGGGGTGAAAATTAAGGAAGGGAAGGTTCAAAATGAAAAAGTCTTTTATTCCTTGGTCAATGCTCCACATGCTCTTTCTGAAGAAATATCTGAATTAACAGGCTTACGGAAGGACGAATTGGAAAAGGCCCCTTCTCTTGCTCGTGCGTTAAACAGCTTTTACCGATTTGCGGGGACAGATGTGCTTGTAGCCCACCACGCCAGCCACGAAAGAAAATTTTTACAGCATGCTACATACCAGGTTCTTGGTTCTCAATTTCGTCACCGCTTGTTAGATACTTCTTTTTTGCTGAAAATTGCTGCCCCGGATGTTCCGTTAAAAACGTTAGATGATTGCTGTAACCATTATGGGATTCCAATAGAAAAACGACATCATGCTCTGGAGGATGCTTTAATAACTGCTGAACTGTGGAAATGCATGGTGGAGATCGTAGAGAGGAAAGGGTATCAAACACTTCAAGAAATCTATGCTTTCCTGAATAGCTGAGAGGACTCCTATTTATAAAGTCTTAAGAACGGCGCGAAAAAGAGTGAATAAACACCTGACTGAAAAGGAGGAATGGATGTGAGTGACCATATACCGCGTGAAACCGCTTTTTTTCCCATCAGTGTGGTCCAGGAGATTACTTCATTGACTGCCAGGCAAATTAGGTATTATGAGGAGCAGGGTTTAATTAAGCCGGTAAGAAATCGGGGAAACCAACGTCTCTTTTCACTTGAAGATATAGATCATTGTGCAGAGATCAAGAGTTTGATTGATAAAGGATTAAATATTGCAGGGATTAAAGCTATATTAGAAGCAAGGCAAACTGCTCCCGATAAAACATCTCCCCGTAAAAAAATAGTAAAAAAAGAAGAAATAGAACATTTATTAGAACAGTGGCAAATGAAAAAAGGATTAAAATAGAGCTGTTTAACTTTTCCATTCAAAGGGAAAGTGGAGGATGGAGGTGATGTCATTGGCTTATATTGTCATTGATAATTTACAAATTCCCGCTCAAAAATTTGAAGAGAAAAATGAAGCTCTTAATGTTTCAAAGGATAAAGAAGTTGTAGTGGAAGATAACAACGAAAGTTACTGGGTTATTGATGAAGAGAACTACGCAAAAGTAGAGGCCTTTGGATATTCAAAAGTGGAATAAGAGCAGGCAATCATGCGGAACACCGGGAGAAGACCCGGTGTTTTTTATGTGAACTCCCTTTATGAAAGAAAGGAAAGGATCAGCCGGCATCTCTTTTTCTGGCACGATCCATTAATTCCATTAGTGTTTTGTAATCTTTGTACACCGCTTCATATTCTTCCTTTAAGTCGGCAATAATTGCATGAAGCTTTTTATTTTCAAGCTGAAGTTCATTTCGCTGTGTGATAAGCTCTTCAAATTTTTCTTGAGAAAGTCCGTTGACAGATGAGGATATTTCTTCCAAATAAGATATGATATCGGGAATGGTGATAGTAGAAGCAGTTCCCGTCTCAGGAGGGGCTGCAGACTCTTTCCTTTTGTCTTCTGTTCTCATTTTCCTTTCTTTCTTAGCTAATTCAATCTGTTTTTTATTTTTGTCCCGTAAGATCGCATTCCAGCGAAACCCACAAGCGGAAGATGATCGGTTTAACTCGTCTCCCACTTCCTCAAAAGCCTTTAACTGGGTGCTTCCCTTTTTTATATGTGCAAGAACAGTATCCGTCAGCAGTTGATCTTGTTCCTCTGTCCAGGCATCACGTCGCTTATTCATGCAAATATCTCCCTTCTCCTAGTAATCTTAATATCTATTAATATGAACAAGAAAAACACTTTTAATACTAAATTTGAAAATTTCAATATCTTTTTCTTTTATGAAGTGTAATAGGCTATTTTCATATTGTGGATGCCGAAAAATTACAGGAAGGGCAAACTACCTTTGTTTTGGCTGGAATAAAAGCCAAATCCCTTGGAATCAGTGAGTGACAAGGTGGACGATTTATTTATCGCATGTGGCTGTCCATAGCTTGCCTTCGTTTATGGTATGGGGGAAGGGTGTTTTAAGTAAGGAAGGAAAAGAGAAGCCAGGTAAACATTCTGTTAAAGAGGATCTTGTACATAGTGGGTGGTAGCAGAAATGAAGTGGCTTGATTGAGAAAGCATTATTAAAACCAGGCAACCTCCTGCCTTTTAAACTTTAGGGGAAAATTAACAATAACCAGGCGAAAAGGTACTCACTGATGGATTTCTGTCTACAGCTGCTTTCATTTATGAGTTTGAATTTAATTGTAAATGTTTAAGAAGTATTCTCAACGGATAAACAGCTATCAACAACAAAATAAGTCATTAGTAATGAATGTTAAAGGGCTTAGAAAAAGAGTGTTTATGCAATTACAAAAATAGGAATATAAAACACTGTAGTGGAAATGAAATAATCAAGGAGGATGATTATCATGGCACAAAACAATAACAACAATAACATGAGCCGTGAAGAAGCAGGAAAAAAGGCGGCGAAAAAGTAAAGGAAAAGTACGGTCAAGAGCATTTTGAAGAGATTGGCAAAAAGGGTGGAAAGAACTCCGGAAGCCAAAGCTCAGATTCCGAGAAATAAGAAAGAAACTTATCCCTCATTTTTAAATAAGAAGTTTAGAAGAAGCTTCAAGTGGTATAACAGTGAACAATAAACAAAGGAGGATGATTATCATGGCACAAAACAATAACAACAACAACAATAACATGAGCCGTGAAGAAGCGGGACGTAAAGGCGGCGAGAAAGTAAAGGAAAAGTACGGTCAAGAGCATTTTGAAGAGATTGGTAAAAGGGGTGGAGAAAACTCCGGAAGCAGCAACTCTGATAGTAATATGAGCCGCGAAGAAGCGGGACGTAAAGGCGGCGAGAAAGTAAAGGAAAAGTACGGTCAGGAGCATTTTGAAGAGATTGGCAAAAAGGGTGGAAAGAACTCTGGAAGCAGCAACTCTAACTCAGATAAATAAGATAAACACCCCTCTGCGTATTGTTGGAAGTTGTAAGTGAGTGGACGACTGTTATTGAAATAATTACCTTTAAGGAGGATGATTATCATGGCACAAAACAATAACAAAAACAAAAACAATAACAATATGAGCCGTGAAGAAGCGGGACGTAAAGGCGGCGAAACAACAAGCAAGCGCTATGATCAAGAGCACTTTGAAGAAATCGGGGAAAAAGGCGGAAAAACAACCAGCGAAAAATATGACAAAAAGCATTTCCAGGAAATCGGGAAAAAAGGCGGCGAAACAACAAGCCAGGAACATGGTCAGGATCATTACGAAGAGATCGGCCAAAAAGGCGGCGAAACGACAAGCCGTGAGCATGGTAAAGATTTCTATGAGGAGATCGGCCAAAAAGGCGGCGAAACAACAAGCGTGAACATGGCAAAGACTTTTATAAGGATATTGGTCAAAAAGGCGGGGAAAGCAGGTCTAACAACAATAATCGCTAATCCTTGCCTAAAGGACTAGTCTATGAACAAGAGCTGTTCGTGCAACTGAAAAATCATTTGATATTTAAATGAGGAGGAATGTACAGATGGCACGTAATAATGATCGCATGAGTCGAGAAGAAGCAGGACGTAAAGGCGGAGAAAAGACCAGTCGTGAGCACGGCCAGGAATTCTATGAGGAGATCGGCCAAAAAGGCGGCGAAACAACGAGCCAGGAACATGGTAAAGATTTCTATGAGGAAATAGGCCAAAAAGGCGGCGAAACAACAAGCCGAGAAAAGGATAAAGAGTTCTACGAGGAAATCGGTCAAAAAGGTGGAGAAAAGACAAGCCGTGAGCATGGCAAGGAGTTCTACCAGGACATCGGTCAAAAGGGCGGCGAAAACTCAAACAATAACTCTGACAATCGCTAAGATTTCTGCTTCATAGATGGCAGATCCTGCCTATGAACTTGTCTCTTCTCAAAGTAGTTTTCAGGGTCCTGGTCAGAGGACCCTGATTTCTATTCTAGCATAGAGAATAGTTATAGAAAAGAAATAAGCAGGCCGAAAGACCCCCCTTTTTATGCATTAAAATTTGAATCTTTTAATTGGAGAGTGTTTAGCAATGCAAAAAGATTTATATCCATCCAGGAAAGGCGAAAACACGCGAATAATTGAAAGAAAAGATCCAGTAATTCATTCAGAATCAAGAGATAAAGGCCCTTTAAGCATAAGGATCTTGACTTCTATGAAAATAATGGCTACTTACTCTTTGAGAAGATGTTTAATGATGAAGAAGTAGAAATCATGAAAAAAGAACTGGATAGTACGATGAAAGAGAATGAAAGCAGAGATGCTGACGATGTGATCAAGGAACCTGGAAGCAATGAAATCCGTTCTGTTTTTGAGACTCATAAAGATGGGAACTTCTTTCAAGAGCTTTCAAAAAATGAGCGAATTGTAAAGGTTGCTGAGCAGCTTTTAGGAGACCAGGTGTACATTAACCAATCCCGTATTAACTTCAAGCCCGGTTTCAAAGGAAAAGAATTCTACTGGCACTCTGACTTTGAAACATGGCACGTAGAGGACGGCATGCCGAACATGCGTGCAGTCAGCTGCTCAATTGTTCTTACGGACAACTATGAATACAATGGTCCGCTTATGCTGATCCCAGGGTCCCACAAATGGTTTGTTTCCTGCCCTGGTGAAACTCCGGATGCAAACTATAAGAGCTCTCTTCAAAAGCAGGAGCTTGGGGTGCCGGATAATGAAAGCATGAAGTGGCTGGTGGACCAGGCAGGAGGACGCATTGACCGTGCAACCGGGCCGGCAGGATCTGTGTTGTTCTTTGAGTGCAACACGATGCACGGATCTGCAGGGAACATCTCTCCTTATCCGCGAAGCAATGTTTTCTTTGTCTATAACTCGATTACCAATAAGCTTCAGGAGCCGTTTTCCGGCAAAGAGCCTCGCCCAGAGTTCGTAGCCAACCGTGAAAACGTGCAGCCGATCACACCGATTAGTGGAGAGATCTCTTCTAGAATAAAGAAATAAGCAGTTTTGAAAAGGAACCTGAAAAAGGGTTCCTTTTTTAGTAAGCTGACCAGAGTTATTGTTTTAAGGAGAAAAGCTGGAGGAAGTATGCCCTGAAAGCACGAGCGCTTAAGTCTACCCATTTTCAGGACCTTCTTCGTAAGGAATCAGGGCAAGAAAGACGCGGATGTGGAGGATTATTTCTTACACCCTTTTTTTTAATTTAGGAAAAGAGAGGTTTTTACAGGGGAGAATAAAGGGCAGAGATAAGTAGACGCTACAAGAGAGTTCAGGCGGCACCTACATCAGCTTCCAAAAGGAGAGGGAACAACATGGAACCTTTTATTTATAACCACCAATATAACTTTATAAAACAGCAGGCCTTTCAGCTTCAAAAAAATTACCTTCAGGTAAAAGATGAATCAGTTATTAGTGCGGTGAAAGCAAATGCTGAAGAGAAAATACTGGCTCAATTTGAAGGGCTGACAAACCAGCAGAGACAAATGCTCGGCTTGATCATTGATCTGAAACAAGAGCAGGATTTTCACAATTATCTTCATTCCTTATCTTCCTATATCCTTTCGTTTCCATCAGTATCAGAAGATACACTGAGAAAGTTGTTTAAGAAAAATAAAAAACTAAATCTGCCTGCTCTTGAAGAAATAGATTTTTCAAAACTTACTTATCTAGGGTGGAATGATATTAGCCTGCAGAAAAAATTCATTGTTTATGAACAAAACGGTCAGTGGATTGGAATTGAAGGAAAGTACACTCCGGCGCGGCATAAAAATATATGCTTTTTCTGTCAGAAGCAGACCAAGGTTTCATTTGTTTCAGCTGTCACAAATGCTACAAGTACCAGTGATCCAAATTATTATAAATCACTAGGACATTATATATGTTCAGACAGCCAGGAGTGTAATGAAAATATTACACATTTAGCTGCCTTGGAAAATTTCATGGAAAAGGTGAAAGAGCCGACCGTGTAATTCTTCATTCCTTACCCGTCACTTTCCTATGTTATAATAAGGCAAAAATAGAAAGGGCAGGTGAGCAGAGTGAATATTTCAGCTCACACCATTATCCATAAAATACAAACAGAAGCCGCTCGCTTGCAAGAGCGCGGGGAAGATGAACAAGCGATAAAAGAGCATGCTCGTCTCATTCGAGCATATTGTGATCTCCTTTTAGAAAGCGAGGAAGAAACGTTCAGCAATCATTCATTGCCCCCAAAAAACTATCAGACCATTCAAAAACCCTTGATGAGTGAGAGCCAGGCGGTTTCCCCTCCTAAACAAAAGAAGCCAGGGGAAACTCCGTCCTCTGAAGGAAGCCTCCTTGAATTCTAATAATAGCTGCAATAAAGTAAAAAGAAGTGAAGGTGACAAGGAATGTGGAAGATATTTGTAATACTCGGCGCAATAAATGCGGCTTTAGCTGTAGGATTAGGGGCGTTTGGAGCTCACGGATTAGAAGGAAGGGTTACTGACCGGCTGATGGAAGTGTATCAAACTGGCGTTCAGTATCATGTAATGCATGCACTGGGCCTTTTAGCCATCGGGCTGGTAGCCGCGTATGCAGGAGAATCGGCCTTGTTAGCATGGGCCGGTTGGGTGATGTTCGCAGGGATTGTTATTTTTTCTGGAAGCTTGTATACAATGACGTTTACAGGCATGTCCTGGCTTGGAGCAATTACCCCTATTGGCGGCATGGCATTTATTATTTCCTGGATTCTGCTTGTAGTCCATGTAATAAGAGCATAAGAAAAAGGCTTCCTGATGGTGCAGGAAGCCCTCTTCATTTCATTCACATTCATGATCCTTCTTAGCCGCTCCCCTGGCGGTAATGAAAACAGTGAATTGTACTGTGTCTGCAAAAGGTATTTATCCCTAATTACTTTTCCCTGGCTGCTCCCAAACTTATCTAGTATTACTTTATTAAGAAAAAACGTACATAAAGAGACAGGTTTACAGTCTTCTATGAAAAGTATAGTAAGAGTAAACTTATGATTTCCTTAACCGAAAGACGGCGGCTCCAACGGGAAAAGCAACAGCTGAAGATCCCGCAGGGCGATGTTCCCGAGGAAGCTGAAGCGTTGCCCGTGGATAGCGTCCGTCTGTAGGGGGAAGAAGGGTTTTTAATTTAATAATTATCTAACTTATCTAATTCAGACTGATAAGAGAAAAAGGGCTTCCTGATGGTGCAGGAAACCCTTTTTTGTTATTGTTTTTTAACACAGACCTCATTGTTTTCTATGATGACTTTAATATTTGTAAGCAGATCTTCTTCAAGCATTAAGTCAGCGATTCCGTCTTCTACTGTTTCTTCAATGACGCGGCGAAGAGGACGGGCTCCGTATGCAGGATCATACCCCTTCTCTGCCAGAAGCTCTTTGGCTTCTTTGCTGATATGAAGAGTAATTCCCTGTTCAACTGCTGCTTCAACGATATCAGCAAGCATTAGATCAACTATGGCAACCAGGTTCTCTTGAGTTAATTCTTTAAAGCCTATAATACTGTCAAAGCGGTTTAGGAATTCTGGTTTAAAGTAATCTGTTAGTCCTTCCATAACCTTTGCTTCAGCTTCATCTTTGCTGCCAAAGCCTACCGTAATTTTTTTAACGCTTGAGCCTGCATTGGAAGTCATAATAATAACGGTGTCTTTAAAGCTTACTGTTCGTCCTTGACTATCTGTCAGCTGCCCGTCTTCCATAATTTGAAGGAACATATGCTGAACATCTGGATGAGCCTTTTCAATTTCGTCAAGAAGAATGATACTATATGGTTTGCGGCGGACACGTTCGGTTAATTGTCCGGCTTCTTCATGACCTACATATCCAGGAGGAGAACCAATTAGTTTGGAAACAGAATGCTTCTCCATGTATTCACTCATGTCGAGGCGGATCATTGCTTCTTTATCTCCGAAGATTTCTTTGGCAAGTGATTTTGACAGCTCGGTTTTTCCTACGCCTGTCGGACCGACAAAGAGGAAAGAACCAATCGGACGGTTTCCTTTACGAAGTCCGGCACGGTTTCTGCGAATGGCTTTTGCTGTTTTCATGACTGCCTCTTCCTGACCAATTACCTTTTTGTTTAAACGCTCAGGAAGATCTTTCATTTTCTGCTGTTCATCCTTTTGCAGGCGGCGGACTGGAATCCCTGTTTTGTTCTCGACAATTTCCTGAATCGTTTCTACGGTGACGGCTGCTTTATTTGAAGAACTGTTATTTTCTTTTTCTGACTCATCTAATTGCTTGGTGAGCTTGGCTTCTTCATCGCGAAGTTTAGCAGCCTTCTCGTAATCCTCTTGCCTTGTCGCTTTTTCTTTTTCGTTTGCAATCTGTTCTAATCGTGTTCGGATGTCGCCTGCATCTTCTTCTGTAAAGGAAAGATTAATTTTAGAGCCTGCTTCATCCATAAGATCAATGGCCTTATCAGGAAGGAAACGATCCTGGATATAGCGGTTAGAAAGGGTAACGCACGCTGTTAAGGCGTCATCAGAGTAGGTTACGCTGTGGAATTTTTCATAGTTTTCCTTTAAGCCTTTTAGAATTCTCACTGCATCCTCAGTAGTTGGTTCATTAACCATAACAGGCTGAAAGCGGCGTTCTAACGCTGCATCTTTTTCAATCTTTCGGTATTCTGCAAGAGTTGTAGCTCCAATCACCTGTATTTCTCCTCTGGCCAGTGCAGGCTTCATAATATTGCCTGCATCTGAAGAGCCTTCCGCGGAACCTGCGCCAACAATTTGGTGAATTTCGTCAATAAAGAGAATAACGTTTTTCCGTTCCTGCAATTCTGTGATCAGCTGCTTCATTCTTTCCTCGAATTGTCCTCGGATGCCTGTATTGGCGACTAGTGAAGAAACATCAAGCAAGTAAATTTCTTTATTTTTTAATTTTGCAGGGACTTGTCCTTCAGAAATTCGAAGGGCAAGGCCTTCTGCAATCGCTGTTTTTCCCACTCCTGGCTCCCCGATAAGAACCGGGTTGTTCTTATTTCTTCTGTTTAACGTTTCAATAACTCTTTCAACTTCTTTGTCTCTCCCAATGACAGGGTCAATTAATCCAGCGCTCGCAGCATGTGACAAGTTTTTTCCAAGGTCGTCTAATAGTCCGCCTCCGCCTTGGCCTCCTGTTTGAGAGGCTTTTTCAGAAGGTATATCCTGGCTTCCCATGTTAGATTTCATGATATCTTGGAAAAAGTGGTCAAAAGGATTTGATTGACCGTATGGATGAAATCCTGACGGCTGTTTCATACTGTTTCTGATTTCCTCGTAGCAATGATTACAAAGGGTAAGCTTTTGTTTGTTTCCGTTTATATTCATATGCAATTCAATTTGTGCTTGACGCTGTTTGCATTGCTCACACATTTTCATACTATTACCTCCTGCGTATTTAATGACTTACTGATAGTGTCTTTGTCATTCAACGGGAATTATTTTACGGTAATTTGACCAATATTGATCTTAACTTTATTATAGTTTGGCTTTAACTGACTTTCAATCCTTATGCTTTTCTTACAAAGGAAAGCTATAAAACCATACTTATGCTGACCATAATGCTTGTTTACAAAAGGAAAGCCCCAAGTTTATTCCAAAAGAGGGGGAGGATTTTAAGTTTTACCTTACGTTAACTTTTGACTAACTTTGACCTTATATACATTATAATTTGACCTTTACTGACTTTCAAGTGTGGAACCAAAAATTTTTTCCCCGGGTATAGAGACAGGGCGACGGCGGGTCACCGGAATCGGGGAATATAAGGCCAACTGCAGTTCCAGGAGAATCGGCTGGATTCAACTGTTAGAGGAAATCATGGGAAAGGGTTAAAAGGGAGTATAAGAATCAATAGCCGTAAGAGCACTTAACAATAAAAAAGCTCCCATAGCTGGGAGCTTTACGACCTACCTTGGAGAATATCCGGCAAGAGGAGGGACATCGTTAAACGGATAGTCATATTCAATCTCTTCATCAAACACAATATAGTCTAAGTAAACCATTAATAATAAATACCATTGGCCGGTTTCAGGGTTACTGAGAACAATATGATCCCGTCCTGCTTCTTCCACAATTCCTTCAAATACCATGGATCCCCAGTCCGGATTCTGTTCAAACGTCATGTACACGGTGACTGGCTTTCCTCGATTCAGACGCAGAATGTTTTCTATATACGACTGTTCAAGAGGAAGCATACCTGGAATTTGAGGAAAGCCGGGCTGCTGTTGTTGAGGAGCCATCATGCCAGGCATCATTTGTTGTCCGGGCATCATCCCGGGCTGCATGCCAGGCATCATTTGTTGTTGTCCGGGCATCATCCCAGGCATCATTTGTTGTTGTCCAGGCATAGGCTGCTGCATTCCGTGCATGGGCTGCTGCATACCAGCCGTCATTCCAGGCTGCTGGCCTGCTTGGTGGCCCCCAGCCATGGCTGGCTGACCTCCATGGGCTTGAGGACTTGGATATCCAGTGTGCCCTCCTGTCTGTTGCTGAGCTGGACCTTGCCACTGTTGTTCATGACGTTGCATATGCCACACTCCTTTTTCAGTTATCGATAAACCTCTGGACAGTCTTCCGGTCTGGGCGAGTAAAAGCAGTGAGCTTTAAATTGCCCCACATTTGGCTGGCCAAACCATTCATCAGGACACGGGGCATCAGGTCTGAAGAACCACAATGAAGCCTCAGCGGGATGAAATCTTTCCCCATTAATTAACCTGTTTGCAAGCCTGATTTCTTTTTCTCTGGCCCGCTGGTAAAAGTATCCTTTCTGAACAGCTTCAAATCCTCCAGGTGACTGGAAAGCCATTTGCGGAATGGTGCGGATATCTACAAAATCCATACAGTTGGCAAAAACTCTGTTCACCATCACATTGCCGGCTAAAAGCATCCCCAGGACTCCTTCACCTTCTGCTTCAGCCCTCATAAGTCTGGCCATGATTTTCCGATCTTCTTGGTTTGCTTTTATGATTGCCATTACATTCACCTCTTTTAGTTGTTGTTAACTAAATAGGCGCTGATTCAATTTATGCCTACCTCCCATACAATATGCTCGATAATAGGAGGTGGGAATGGATTTTCAAAAAGTAATGGAATCATAGGGTCTGGGGAGAGATAAGAACCAATAAAAAAACCTTCCGTCCCAAAAAGGCCGGAAGGCAGGTAAAGCTATTTTACATAAAGAAAAGATTCTACTTTTGATGGCTCCAGGAGGTTTCCAACGTAAAATGGTCCGAAATCTCCGTAACGCGCGGATACTTCATCAAAACGCATTTCATAGACAAGCTTTTTAAATTGCAGGACATTATGGGCAAAGAGCGTCACACTCCACTCCCAATCATCAAAGCCAGTTGAACCGGTAATAATCTGTTTAACCTTGCCGGCATACTTACGTCCTGTCATGCCATGAGCTCTCATAAGCTCCCGGCGCTCGTCCATCGGAAGAGAGTACCAGTTATCATTACCTTCACGCTTTTTATCCATAGGATAAAAGCAAATATGATTCCATTTTGGCAAAATCGGATAAATCCTTGCGCGGATCTCAGGGTTCTCTGTTGGATCGCTTCCGTCCTTTGGAGGCATGTAGTTTCCAAGCTCCACTACAGATACATAGGAATAAGCAGGAATGGTGTAATCTGCAAGGCCGGATTTATTAAAAGCATTTTCAATTTCATTTAACTCTTCCATCGTCGGGCGAAGAATCATCATCATGAAATCAGCTTTTTGCCCAACGATTGAATAAAGAGCATGGCTGCCTTCTTCATTATCTTCTACTTGCTGCCAGCCTTCTACCATACTTAAAAAATCATGAATAATTCTTTGGCGTTTTTCACTGGGTACTTGTTTCCAGGATGTCCAATCCATCGTCCGGAAGTCGTGCAGGCAGTACCAGCCATCTAAAGTTTGTGAAGCTTGAGCCACGGTTAAACACTCCCTTTGTTAGAATAATCCATGAATACTATACCATAAAGTGTTCTCTCGCCGAAACGACACACACTTATGATGATCAGCTTCAGGTTCTAAATGAAGGGCTTGTCACTGATAGGGAGGCAAATTAAGATTTCTTTCCTTTCGACATAAAGGAAAGAAGCGCTTGGCGGTGTTCCTCGGTCTGCCCGGCCAGACTTTGAGCAGAGATTTCCATTTCAAGGACTTCAGCCAGGCTTTTTTCAAACCCTTCAGTCATGTTTTGTTTCATAAGCCCGTATGCTTCAGCAGGTACCGAAGTCAGCTTTTGTGCGAAATCTTCGGCATTGCCGATTTTAGTGATAAGATTTATGCGATAGGCTTCTTCGGCAGAAAGGGTTTCTCCAAGGGACAGCTCCATTGCTTTGCTTAATCCTACAAGGCGGGGGAGAAAGTAAGAGGCCCCGGCATCAGGTACGAGACCAATTTTAAGAAAGCTGAGAGCAAGCTTTGAATCGTACTCGGCTACCCTGTAATCACAGGCCAGGGCAATGGATAAACCGGCACCGACAGCTATCCCGTTTAAGTATGCAACGATTGGTTTTTTTATATCGGCAATAAACAAAATGAGGCGGTTATAGGTTTCACGAAGGTAATGGCCATAATCAAAAAGTTCGTCTTCCTCTACAGGAACGCTTTTTAAATCAGCTCCCGCACAGAAGGAATCTCCAGAGCCCTGAAGAAGGATCACTTTGACTTCTCCATCGTTGGCAGCTGCATTAAAGCAATCAAACAATTCGTTATGCATGTCCAGGTTCAGGGCGTTTTTCACCTCCGGACGGTTTAAAGTAATGTGGGCAATGTTCTCTTTTTTCTCGTATAAGACAGTGTTTTGCTTCATGATATGTCTCCTCCTGTATTTTCGTGGTCACCCGCCTTACTTACGGGGTCATTTTACTATAATGCCCGACCGGTCATCGTCCCTTCATGAATTGCCTTTTTTGCATCAAGGCCAAGAGCGTGTCTGGCTCCCCCAATCACATGTACAGGCTTGCCTGTCTGGCTGATCGCTTCGTAGAGAGCAGGGTTTGGAAGCTGCCCGCTGGCGGTAATAACAGTTTCACCTTTGATCATTTTGTCCTCTCCCTCTATGGAGACAAGCACACCTTCAGGTAGAACTTCTTTATAAGTTACGCCGCCGAGCATTTGAACTCCTTTCTTTTTCAATTCAAGAATCGTTGCCCACCTTGTCGTTTTTCCAATTCCTTTCGCAAAACGACTGCTTCTCTGAAGCATAGAGATGTCTTTATGCCCTTTTTCATATAAAAAGGAAGCAAGGTCACAGGCAATCCCGCCTCCGCCAATGATGACAACAGCTCCTTTTATGTTTGCTTTATCTTCAAATACATCCTGATAGGAAAGGACGTGTGAGTGGTTTATACCTGTTATTTCAGGAGTGCGGGGAATGATTCCTGCCGCTACTACAATTTCATCAGCCTCTTTGACGAGGGGATGGTCTTCAACAATCGTTTCACCAAGGTGGATCGCAACTTTACTTTTTTCGAGGACTGCTTTGTAGTACCGAATCGTTTCGTTAAACTCCGACTTTCCGGGGACAATTCGGGAGTAATTTAACTGGCCGCCGATTTCAGTTTTATTATCAGCCAGAGTAACCTTATGCCCCCGCAAGGCTGCTGTCTTTGCAGCTTCCAATCCAGCTGGTCCGCCTCCAATGACAAGAATGTTCTTAGCCTTGGCTGCGGGTGAAAGTGTTAGTGTGAGCTCCCGGCCAGCTTCAGGATTAACAAGACAGGAGGCTGATTTCCCTTCAAAAACATGGTCAAGGCAGGCTTGGTTACAGGCGATACAGGTGTTTATTTCCTGGAGGCGGTTTTCTTTGGCTTTAGTAAGGATCTCAGGGTCTGCCAAGAAGGGACGGGCCATAGAGATATAGTCTGCTTTCCCCGATTTGAGAATAGCTTCAGCATCATCTGGATTATTAATTCGGTTGGAAGCAACGACAGGAATAGGGACGTGGGCTTTAATTCCTTCAGCTATATAGACAAAATTGTTTCTTGGAACCTTCATCGAAATAGTAGGGACCCTTGATTCGTGCCAGCCTATACCGATATTAAGCAAATCCACGTCTGCTTCAGCCAGCTTCTCTGCCCACAAGAACGTTTCATCTTCAGTGGTACTGTTTTCAATTAAGTCAAGGCCGGACATGCGAAAGATGATGGGGTACTCGTTTCCTGTCTCACGGCGGACTGCTTTTGCAATTTCAAGGGAAAAACGGATCCGGTTCTCAAAATTTCCTCCCCATCGATCCGTACGTTTGTTAGTGACAGGAGAAACAAATTGATTAATAAGGTATCCTTCAGATCCCATAATCTCAACAGCATCAAAGCCGGCTTCCTTTGCCCGCCTGGCAGCAGAGGAAAAGGACCTTATTAATTCTTCTACTTCACTGTCTGTTAATTCTCTGGGCTGATCAGTTGATAGGAGACTGAAGAGGAGAGGGGGCAACCGGATCAAGTCCGTTTGCGGCTTTGTATGCGTAACGACCGGCGTGGAAAAGCTGCAGCGCAATTTTACCGCCGGCTTCATGAACTTTATCGGTAAGATTTCTCCAATGGGCGACGTCATCATCTTTATATATGGACATAAAGTGAGTGCCGCCGCTTCCTTCCGGGCTCACAGCAGCTCCTCCTGTTACAATTAATCCACATGTTCCTTTGCACGGCGTACATAGAAAGCCGTAAGCTTCTCTAAACCGTTTTCTTCGCCTTCCAGTCCCACATGCATTGACCCCATAATCACTTTACTTTGCATTTCCATTCCTCGAATAGTAGAGGGGGAGAAGAGATATGAATATGCCATAATCAGCCTCCTGTTTTATATTGAATATTCATTATAAAAACGCTTTCAAGTACATTATAGGAACAAGCCTGGTATTAATCAACATATTGTTTGAAAATTCTTATGAATTCATCTTTTAACACGGTGCTTCTTTCTTCCTCGGGCAGGAGCATCCCCTGAAAAGCAAGACCCATCGCCTGGCTTGTAATCATCTGGGAGATTGTTTTCTGCTCTAATGGTGTAAGCCGTCCTTCATTCACGCCATGTTGAAGAATGTCTTCAATAAAGCCCTGAAGGTTAATCAGGAATTTAGAAATGATTTGCTTCACATCATCATTGTAAGGGGACTGGGCAAGGTAATTTAAAAGGATGATATAAAAATCAGGGTTGTCCTCAGGAACGGCAGCCACCACTTCTAAATAAGCAGAAAACTTATCCCGGTAGGTGGTCTCTTTAGTCACAGCCTCTCTAACCATAAGTTCCGTTTCCCCAAAGGAGTCCTTCAGCACATGTACATAGAGGTCCTGCTTATTTTTAAAATAGTGGTAAATCACTCCTGTGCTTAATTGAGCTTTTTCAGCTACATCCTTAATAGAAAAGTGATCAAACCCTTTAGAAAGCATGCAGCTTTCGCAGCCTCTATGACTTGTTTGCGTCTGATGGGTTCCATCCCCACTTTTGGGCTCATTTTTTCCCCTCCCTGTAGTTGCCGTTATTTTTCCATTTTACCATAGGGAAGAGTAAGGGGTGCGAAAGTGATTCGCTTTCATGGAAAAAACAATTCAGGGAAGACTAAGAAAGGAGAAAACAGGGTAGAGAATATGTAAACAAGACTAAAGGAAATGTGATTCAGGTATAGGAAAGAGCAGCTAATAAAAATGAAAGTGATCATAGTATTATTATTCATGTAACTGCATTAATATAATATAGGTTATTATTTAATAACCACCCTCGAGTGCCTGAAAGCGCTTAACAACAAGAATGGCAAAAAAAAGAAAACCTTTAGAAAATTAATACTTTGATTATTTTATGCAATTCGGTTTATTTTTAAGAATAAGAGGAGTATCCTAAAGGTTGACTAAATCGTGTTAAGACTTAAACTAGGAGGAATTGCTTGTGAGCGATCTCTTTAATAAAATTAAAACCAAGGTCCAAGAGCATAAACCGGCTATCGTATTTCCAGAAGGAAATGATGAGCGGATTATAAAAGCCGTATCAAAATTACATGAAGATGACATGGTGAAACCAATCGTCGTTGGGGATAAGGAAGAGATTCATGAAAAAGCAGAAGATCTTGGAGTATCTCTTAAAGGCGTACAGATATTTAACCCGAAAACATACGTGAATTTTGATAAGCTTGTTTCTTCTTTCGTAGAGCGGCGCAAGGGAAAAGAAACAGAAGAATCAGCAAGGAAAAAGCTGTTAGATGCGAACTATTTTGGAACAATGCTTGTCTATGAGAATTATGCAGACGGACTGGTAAGTGGTGCTGCCCATTCCACTGGCGACACTGTCCGCCCGGCGTTGCAAATTATCAAAACCAAGCCAGGTATTCAAAGAACATCTGGGGTCTTCATTATGGTAAAAGAAGACAAGCAGTTTGTTTTTGCTGATTGTGCTATTAATATCTCCCCAAATGCAGATGAGCTTGCGGAAATAGCGATTTCTACTGCTGAAACAGCTAAAGCATTTGACATCGACCCTAAAGTGGCAATGTTAAGCTTTTCAACAAAAGGTTCAGCTTCTTCTCAGGAAACGCAAAAGGTTTCCAAAGCAACGAATATGGCACAAGAATCACGTCCTGATCTTGTTATAGATGGCGAGTTCCAATTTGATGCAGCATTTGTACCGGCAGTAGCCCAGAAAAAAGCTCCTGACTCCCCGCTTCAAGGTGAGGCAAACGTCTTTATTTTTCCAAGCCTGGAATCAGGCAACCTTGGCTATAAAATTGCCCAGCGATTGGGAGGATACGATGCAATTGGTCCAATTCTTCAGGGGCTGAACAAACCTGTAAATGATCTATCTCGGGGATGCAGTGTGAATGACGTATACAGCTTGGCTTTGATCACAGCTATGCAGGGAATTATGGAAAAGAAAGTACAAACAACAAGCAATTAATACCAAAGTCTGTCTATTTTACATGGGCAGACTTTTTGTTTCACGTGAAACAAAAAAGATAAACAATAAACTTTAATTATAAATTTCACTATTATTATTTATTTCTAAATATTAAAACTATAGAATAAAGGAAAGGTACGTTTTAGGTGATATCCCTGAATCAGGAATAAACAATAAAGATAATCGGGTGAACACTATGAATGATAAACTGCAAAGAGGTTACGTAAAGGATGCTAACATTTATGAGGACCGTGCATCTTTTCAAAGTAAGGAATTATTAGATAACCGTTTCATCTTAGAACAATTATATTCATTATTAAGTATCGTCCGAAAAAAAGAGGATACGTTTGTCTTTACGTATTGTGGAGGAAAAGCGGATGATGAACTGGACGTCCAGCTGAAGGACATGGAAAACAAGACTGCAGAAGAAATCTTTCCTTTGCACATTGCCGCTCGTCTGAATGAATACTTAGCGGCTGGCTTTGAAGGGAAAAGAGTGGAGTTTGAGAGTCTTTACCTGGATCGTTATTTTTTACAATCATACATCCTGTGATTAAAGAGGGAGAGATTACGGAAGTGATCGTGACCTCTCAGGATATAACGAAGCGAAAGCACGGGGAAAGAGAGGAAAGTGAGAAAACAAAATTATATTTTTCTGTTTTCCATGAAGCCTCAGATGGCATGTCTTTTTTTAACAATGAGGGGGTACACTTTGACGTTAATAAAGCCTTGTGCGAAATCTTTGGAAGAACGAAAGAAAAGGTACAGCAAAAACTAATCAGTTTTTTTACGTATAACAAGGACTGGATTAAGGAACTGAACCGCAAAGGAGAAGTCAAAGGAGAATATGTAATTGAGCATTCTAACGGGTCGGCCCGGATTATTGAATATGTCGCAAAAGCAAACCTGCTTCCTGGCAAACATTTAGCGATTCACCGTGACATTACAAATAGAAAAACCCTTGAAGATCGGTTAATGCAAGCTGAAAAGCTTAAAGTTGTCGGAGAAATGGCAGCAGGTGTAGCTCATGAGCTTAGAAATCCGATGACCTCCCTTAAAGGCTTCCTGCAGCTGATGAGGTATGAAAAAGAAACAAACCCCACTACATAGATATTACCTTGTCAGAACTACAAAGAATGGAAGAAATTATAACTGACTTTATGACGCTGGCAAAGCTGCAATAAGCGAAAAGGAAGCGAATAACCTGGTAGAGATTCTTCGTGAAGCTATCGATGTTCTGCAGCCTGAGGCTTCTTTGAGAAATGTGACGGTACAGCCTTATTTGGGAGAGGACTGCTGGATCGAATGCACGCGTAACCAGATGAAACAGGTTTTTATTAATTTAATTAAAAACGGCATGGATGCGATGGAGGATGGCGGCTGTATCACGTTAACAGCTAAAAAGGAAAAGGGAGACATAGTAATCCAGGTAGAGGATGAGGGCTGTGGAATGAATGAAGAAACACTTCAAAGAATAGGGGAGCCTTTTTATACGACAAAAGCGAAAGGGACCGGTTTGGGCCTGATGGTCACCTATAAAATCGTCAATGACCATAACGGGAAGATTGAAGTTGACAGCGAGGAAGGGAAAGGGACCGTCTTTCGACTTCTTTTTCCACTTGGATGACTAAATGAATCTGGCAACAACCATCAGCTCCTGCTTCTTGGCTGCTGCCTTCTTCCGTAAACAAACCAGTTAGAATAGAACTCCCTGCGTCCTCATTATAAATGATTTGAAATATCTTTATTTCTTTCCAGTGCTTTTTTATTTCTTTCCGTAACGCGCTGGACCTGGTAATCAAAAAGGTGGATCTCCTCATTGGTAAGCTGAGAGGTTTGAAGGTGCGCTCCGGTGTTTTGAAAAAAAGTAAGAAGGCGGTAAAGGACATCATTTACAGTGATTTCAGTTCCATACAGTTCAGAGAGGGAAGCCATGACTTCCGGCTTGATTTTCGGCCAGGAAAATTTTGGTTTTCCGCCTGCGGCAGCTTTATCATAGAAGTTTTTTAACAAGGCCGCTCTTTCCCCACCGCTTCCTGTCATACATAAATAAATCTGGACAGCAGCCCCACCGCGAATTCTTCTCTGAGATATACCGGCAAATTTCTGTCCGTTGATGCTTAAATCGTAGCTGCCGGGACAATACGACCCTCCGACTTCGTAAGCTTCAATCTTACCTGGAGAATCTGTAAATACTTCTTGAATAAGTTTCCACATCATGTCATAGCCATAATCGATGGTGAATTTCTTCTTTTCTGTCATAATCAGCGACAAGTTTAGAATGCCCTCATCAAGGACTACCGCTAATCCTCCGGAATTTCTGACTATCACGTCATACCCCTGGTCTTTTAAGTAGTTTATTCCAGCCTGGACCGATGGCAGTCTGCTGTCTTGTATGCCAAGAACAATGGTAGGAGAGTGAACCCAGGCCCGTAAAACGGAAGGCGATTTTCCTTCCCCGGTACTCGTACATAAAGTATCATCCATGGCAAATGACTGTAGGGCATTAAACTGAAGGCCTGAGCTTGAATGGTCGATCCACCGCCATGACTGATTACTTATCGCGCTTTCTAGTATATTCATCATTTGGTACCTCGTTTTTATGGATTTCAGGATACTTCTGTTTTGCTGCAAAAGAATTTTCTCCTCACTTAGTATAACATGGCGAGGATGAGCAAGGCTTTGTAACAAGAAAGACTTTATAAAGGTCAGGTGCTTCTTTTCTTGTGAATGTATAAAATGCTAATATCTTTCATTGCTTTCAATAGACGATGTGGTATACTATAGCATGCAAAATCATTCCGGGAGAATGACTGATGAAAGGATTGGTAGGAACATGGCTAACGAATTTCGTGTATGTGATGACTGCCAGGCCACCAATTTGAAAACATTGCTGCCAAAGCTAAAGAAGCTTGATTCAAAGGCTACAATAGATATTGGCTGTCAATCTTATTGCGGACCTGGCCGGAAAAAGTCTTTTGCGTTCGTAAATAATCGTCCGGTAGCTGCACCTGATGAAGAGCAGCTTCTAGAAAAAGTCCAACGTCGCATGAAATCATAAATAGGCAAGAACGACCTGTCCTTTGGCTGTAAAGGCAGGCCGTTTTTTTGTTAAGCGACAAAGAGGAAAGATTAGGAAATGATTTGTTTTATTAATACCTGTATCCGCATAGCGGTTGTTTGGTAAGGGGTTTGGCTTCAGGCTGCTGAAGTAAGCAATGAAGTTTAAAAATTTTATAAATAAGGAATTTAGGAGTAAGGAAGCAGCCAAGCAAGCAAACAGACCCCTCGTTTGAGAGAGGAGATATAGTTATGAGTTTAACGAAAAAAATATTAATTGCACTGGTATTAGGTGTCGTTGTTGGTTTAGGGCTGAATTTTGTTCCTGCTGACGTGTTCGAAGCACTTGATACATATGCTTTGACTCCAGTGGGACAGCTGTTCCTCAACCTTATCATGATGCTCGTAGTGCCCATTGTCTTTATCTCTATTGTTTTAGGGGTAGCGGGATTAAATGACCCGGTACAGCTGGGGAGGATTGGCGTCAAAACGATTGGCTTTTACCTGGCTACGACGGCTATTGCACTGGTTATCGGCCTGAGTCTGGCGTATATCGTTCAGCTGGTCAGGAAGGTCTGTTGGAGCAGGCCGGCGGGGAAGAAGAATTCCAACAAGAAGAAGCACCGCCGATTATGGATACGCTTCTGGAAATTATTCCAGATAATCCAATTGAAGCTATGGCAGCCGGAGAAATGCTTCAAATTATTGCTTTTGCCATCTTTATTGGGATTGCCCTTGCGAAATTGGATAAAAAACCGAAGGAATTGTCAAACTGTTTGAACAGGGAAACGATATCTTCATGTTCCTCGTAACCCTTGTTATGAAGTTCGCTCCGTATGGAGCGTTTGCCCTGATAGCTTCTGCACTGGGGGATGCAGGACTAGAAGCCTTAGGTTCTATGGTGATGTACATTGTCACTGTTATCGGTGCTCTCCTTATACATGCAGTCTTTACGTACAGCCTGGCCATTGGATTAATTGGAAAAGGAAACCCGTTAAGCTTTTACAAAGGGTTTTTCCCGGCAATGACGTTAGGTTTCAGTACGTCCAGCTCTGCTGCAGCTTTACCTGTATCAATGAAAACAGCCCAGGAGGCACTGGGTGTAAGAAAGTCGGTCAGTAGTTTTGTGCAGCCTCTGGGAGCAACCATTAACATGGACGGTACTGCCATTATGCAGGCAGTAGCTACAGTGTTTATTGCTCAGGTATATGGTGTTCAGCTCGGCTTTACAGATTTAGTGATGGTCGTGTTAACTGCTACATTGGCAAGTATTGGCACGGCAGGTGTTCCTGGGGTTGGGATGATTATGCTGGCCATGGTATTAAACCAGGTAGGCCTTCCTGTAGAAGGAATCGCATTAATCATCGGTGTGGACCGTCTCCTCGATATGATCAGAACATCGGTTAATATTACAGGTGATGCAACATGTGCTTATGTTGTTTCAAAATCCGAAGACAGAAAAGAGAATTCTGCCGATATCGAAGCAGCGAAAGACTCCTCCCGCTAATGGAGGAGTCTTTTTTTGGCTGGGGTGCCTGGCACCTCAAGTCTTTGTAACAATTTGCTCACAATAATTATTGATATAAAAGGAAAAGCGCAAGAAACAATGTTACAGCCATCTTCGGTGCCAGGCACCGTAAATGACAGGTTTCCCTATGTTTCGATCTTAGGTATAATGAGGTATAACAAAAAAGACCGAAGGCAAAGGAAGGGTAGGCCATGGGAAAGGGCAACCGAACGTTGAAAGAAGAAAAGGTATTTAAGGACCCGGTGCACCGTTATATCCATGTGCGTGACGAACTCATTTGGGAGCTGGTTGGAACGAAGGAATTTCAGCGTCTGCGTCGTGTCCGTCAGCTTGGGACAACGTACCTCACGTTTCACGGTGCCGAGCACACGCGCTTTAACCACTCACTGGGAGTATATGAAATCATGCGCCGTATTATTGAAGGCTTCGAAGGCAGGCCTCACTGGGATGAAAAAGAAAGGCTCCTTTGTTTATGTGCGGCACTTCTTCATGATATAGGGCATGGCCCGTTCTCTCATTCGTTTGAAAAAGTATTTCACACGGATCACGAAACATGGACGAGAAAAATCATTGTAGGAGACACCGAAGTCAACCAGGTTCTTAAAAGGATGGGGGATCATTTTCCCCAGCAGGTTGCTGATGTTATTGAAAAAACCTACCCTAACAAGCTGGTAGTCAGCATGATATCAAGTCAGATTGACGCTGACCGCATGGATTATCTCCAGCGGGATGCTTTTTATACAGGAGTAAGCTACGGCCATTTTGATATGGAACGTATCCTTCGGGTAATGAGACCTACGGAAGACCAGGCTGTTGTAAAATATACCGGCATGCACGCAGTGGAAGATTACATAATGAGCCGCTATCAGATGTACTGGCAAGTATACTTTCATCCAGTAACGAGAAGCGCCGAAGTTATTTTAAGTAAAATATTGCGTCGTGTACGTGTTTTATATGATAAAGGCTACAGCTTTAAACAGGAACCCGCCCATTTTAAAGGTTTTTTTAATGAATCCCTCACCTTAGAAGAGTACCTTCGTTTAGATGAATCAGTCGTATTGTTTTACTTTCAAGCCTGGCAGGATGAAGAGGATGCTATACTTAAAGATTTGTGCCAGCGGTTTATGAACCGCCGCTTGTTTAAATACGTGGAATTTGACCAGAACTTTGTCATGAATGAATGGGGCGAACTTCAAGAACTGTTCCGCAAAGCAGAAATTGACCCGGAATACTATCTTGTTATTGATTTTTCCTCTGATCTTCCTTATGATTTTTACCGGCCGGGAGAAGAAGAAGAGCGGATGCCTATTCATTTGTTAATGCCAAACGGGAAGCTTAGAGAGTTATCGAGGGAATCAGATGTAGTCGAAGCCATATCAGGAAAAAAAAGAACGGATCACAAGCTGTATTTTCCTGTGGATCTTCTGGAGACAAAAGGCCATGAGAAGGAAAAGCAACGAATTAAAGAAATTTTGTTAGAAACATAAGAGGAAGGTTTCGCAGGCGAAACAGTAGGAAATAGAAGTGACAAGTATAGATGGCAGAAATGAATTATCTGGGCAGAGGAGGCGCTTGCCAGTGCTGACTGAACACGCGAAAGTAATGGCGTTATTAAAAGACGCAGGAGAAGTCGTAGGACGTAAAAAGCTGCAAAAGATGGTATACATCAGCAAAAAATTGAAGCTCCCTTTTCAAGAGAGATACAATTTCCATATGTTTGGTCCGTACTCTGAAGAACTGACCTTGAGAGTGGAGGAGCTGAGTAATCTGGGATTTGTAAAAGAGGTCAAGGAAAAGAAAGCCGGCTATTACCAATACCGTTATGCCCTTACAGAAGACGGAGAAACATTTTTTAAAGAAATTTCCTTTAGAATGGCCCAATGAAAAGGCAAAAGGGATGGTAGAAAGCATGAATACCCATCCTTCAAAGTTTTTGGAGCTTGTATCTACGATTCTTTATTTTGACGACCTTCCTAAGGCAGAAGTAAAGGAAAAGGTGTTTACGTTAAAGAAAAAGCAGAATTATTCTGAAGAGGATATAGAAGAAGCATATAATTATATACATTCATTGAAACATTAGGTATTTTTTGTGATTGCCTGTGGTAATCTGACAGGGAAGACACCGGGGCTGATACTTACTATTACCGCCTGCTGATACAGCGGGCGGTTTTCTAATAGAAGAAAAGGCAAAACGCCTCCTCTCAGTGGAGGAAAAGCGCCAGAAGGAGTGGAAGTCATTTACAATCATTTTCCTTCGAGTGGTAGAAAGCAGAACTATTATGATAAACTAAACATTAACTCAAGAAGAAAAAGGCTGTTGAAAGGAGTTATATACATGGACCTTTTCGATAAAAAGAAAAACGAAGAAATAAAGAAGATGGGCGGCCGAAGAGGCGGCGGATTTAATATTTTAAGCAGTGATTCCACGGATGGTCATGGCGGGTACGGAGCCGGGACGTTAAACTTAAATAATATTTCACCGGTTATTGTCGATCCTGAGGGTGGAGATGCATTTGTGGATATGGGAGCTCTTCATGCTCGTTCTGAGATTGAAAAACGCATTAAGTTTTTAAAGAATAAAGAAGAAGTGCCAAATGGCCGTCTGTACTGGCTTGTGTGGGTGACCGTAGACCACCGTGATGGCAAGCCGTATTACGCCGGGGTAGCAGCGTGTGAAATGACAGTTGATAAAGAGATTCGCCGAGGTTACAAGAGCCTTCCGGAACATGTAAATAACATGGATAGGTCGTTAAAAAGAAAACTTGTTGTCGATAAGATGGACGATAAGTCAAAGCAAATATTAGCAGAGTTTCTGCAAAGTCATAGTGAAGAGATGTGGAAAAATAGTGATGAAGACCTCCACCAGGCTCTGAGTACAACCTGATTTCGGCAGAAACAACGTGAAAAACCTGTGACCACTCATGAGAAAAGTCACAGGTTTTTTTTAATAGGCAGTATTTATATAACCAGTTCTTTACCAAACATATAGGTCTGGTTTTGTCCATCCCCCAATTATGCAAACTATGAACGATTTTTGAACAGATGGACTACCTGGTTGTTCTTTTGGAAAAATATAAGTAAACTAGCATTACACACACACGCAATATAGCTAGGACACTAAAACGTGTAAGGGTTTCCGAATCCTTGCACGTTTTAGTTTTATTACAAATATTACAGCTTTACCCAGGGTGCCAGGCACCTAAATTTATTCACCAAACCAGTTGATAAAGCGGTCGAAGAATTTTTCTTTTTGTTCAGGCAGTTCATCCTCAAGCTGCCCTTCCGGCTTGTCATTATCATCTTCCTCGAGCTCTTCGGTACAGGACTTAATTGGTTCTGTTCCTTCAAGGAAAGCAACTTTTCGCGAGGGGCCGCATGCTTCAGCTCCTAAAAGGCCGGTCTCAAGGTCAATGTCTGCCTCGATGACATCAGGCGGCCTTGAGAAAGAGAGTTTCAGCTCTTCGGCTAGCCTTCATTCATTGTCCGCGCCCAGATTCGCTTTGCAAACTGTCCTTCATCTCCGTGGTGAAGAGAGCGGTTATCATCATACCCGACCCAGACACCTGTAAGAAGCTGGGGTGAAAAGCCCACCATCCAGCTGTCTGCTGGTGTAGATCCGCTTTTTCCTGCAATGGGTCTGTTAATCATGTGCGCGACGGATCTCCCCGTTACTGTCGTATAGGTATCCATGTCTGGATCAAACATGCCAGTCATTAAATCGGTCATAATGTAAGCTAAAGAAGGATCAAACACTTCCACTTTCTCCGTTTCCGTTTCCAGAATCACGTTCCCTTCTCCATCTGTCACTTTTTCAATTAAATAAGGATCAATCCGGTAACCGCCGTTTGCAAAAGGACTGTAACTTCCAGTCAGTTCAAGGAGGTTTACGTTTTCTGTGCCCAGCGCAAGAGATGGAATGGGAGAAAGAGGACTATCAATCCCTGCTTTTTTGGCCGTTTCCATCAATGCTTCGGGACCAAGAAATAAATGGGATTTCACAGCAAATATGTTATCAGAGACAGCTAAAGCTTCAGCCATCGTAATAAAATCATCGGCATAACGATTTCCAAAGTTTCCTGGCGAGTATTCATCTTCCCCGTCGTTAAACGGAAACGTACTCTCTTCGCTCACAAAAGAAGTGGTTGGGGTAAACCCGTTCTCAAGAGCCGCATAGTACAAAAAGGGTTTAAAGGTAGACCCTGGAGGCGCATAGCCTGCGTCGCCCGGTTAAAGGCGGATTGTTCATAGTTTTTCCCTCCAACCATCGCTTTGACAGCTCCTGAGCGGGGATCTATGGATACAAGTGACCCTTGAATTTCCGTATCAGCAGGCAGTTCAATCGCCAGCTGGTTTTCAGCTTTTTCCTGAAGCACAGGATCCAGAGTGGTATAGATTTGAAGTCCTCCTTCTTCCACAAGCTGAGGGTCGAGCTCATATTCATCAACAAGAAGCTGCCTTACATAATCCTGAAAAAACGGGCCAGTACGGCCATCTGTTACTGTTGCACTGTCTACTAGAGGGAGTGCTTCTTGTTCCGCTTCCTCTCTCTGAGCTCCTGTGATCATTCCTGTTTCTTCCATGGCGGCAAGCACGGTTCTCTGCCGGGATTCCGCTCGTTCAGGTTCCAGAAACGGTGAGTAATAGGTAGGACCTTTTGGGATGGCAGCAAGCATGGCGGCCTCTCCTAACGATAAGTTACAGCCGATTTATTAAAATAGAGTCTTGAGGCCGCTTCTATTCCGTAGGCTCCGTGGCCGTAATAGATCGTATTGACATACCCTTCCAAAATGTCTTCCTTGTCGTAGTGCATTTCCAGACGGAGGGCGTAAAGAGCTTCCTCAATCTTTCTTGACCACGTTTTATCATGAGAAAGAAAGAGGTTTCTTGCATACTGCTGTGTAATCGTACTGGCTCCTTGTGCCTTTGAGCCTGATTTTATGTTAGCTGCCACAGCGGCTCCGATTCTTGTAAAATCAAACCCTTTGTGGCTGTAAAATCTGCGATCTTCAATAGCAAGAGTAGCATCAATAAGGTCAGGCGAAATTTCTTCAACGTTCACCCAGTATCGCTGCTGTCCCCCCTGGCTCTCTCCGATGATGGAACCGTCTTCCCCGTAAAATACTGTCGTCTGGTCTACCTGCAGAGGAGGAGCTCCTGCTCCTAAGGAGTAAAGCACAACCAACAGTGCTCCTCCCATGGCAAAAATGCCTGCCAATAATGTAAGACGAAATCCCATACGAATAAATCCCGGCCGTTTCTTCTGAAGACGCTGCCTTCTTTTTCTTGTTACGACATCCATGCCATTACACCTCTTTTCCTTACAGGAAGAATTAGATAACAGACTCTCTGTTTGATAGAATCTATTTCTAGTTTTGGTTTTTTGAAAGAATTTTAAACAAGGAGTGAAAAATAACCTTGCATTCTCTGCCTTCCTGCGGGTATAACAAAAAGAGGGTTCAACCATTGCTTTTAATAAGGCTTTATTCCAGACAGGAACTACAGGCGGCTAGTGAGGGAACTCCCTTACCCTGGATGCTAATTTCCGGACCGGGGTCTGAGTGGGATCTTTTTTGTCAGTGTAAAGCTAAGAACGGGTGAAGACCTGGAAGGAAAGCGGGAAAGAACCTATTTCAAGTTGAGGTGATTTGCAGTGGAATTTTGGTTTACGGAGAAACAAACAGATAAATTTGGTATTACAGCGAAAGTGAAACGAACGCTCCATACAGAAAAAACAGACTATCAACAGCTCGATGTTGTAGAGACGGAAGAGTTTGGGAATATGCTGCTTCTTGACGGAATGGTGATGACCACGGAAAGAGATGAGTTTGTTTACCATGAAATGGTCACCCATGTACCTTTGTTTACTCACCCTGAACCTAAAAGTGTTCTTGTGGTTGGCGGTGGAGATGGAGGAGCGATCAGAGAGGTACTGAAGCACCCATCTGTCGAAAAAGCCACGTTAGTAGAAATTGACGGCAAAGTCATCGAGTACTCGAAAAAGTACCTGCCAACGATTGCCGGAGCTCTGGATGATGAGCGCGTAGAGGTAAAAGTTGGAGATGGGTTTATGCACATTGCAGAAAGCGAAAATGAGTACGATGTGATCATGGTCGATTCAACAGAACCGGTGGGACCAGCTGTGAAACTGTTTGAAAAAGGGTTTTACGAAGGTATTTACAAAGCGCTTAAAGAAGATGGAATCTTTGTGGCGCAAACAGATAACCCATGGTTCCAAAGTGAACTTGTGAAAAATGTCTACTCTGATGTTAAAGAAATCTTCCAGGTTACAAGCTTGTATACATGTAATATCCCTACCTATCCAAGTGGCTTGTGGACATTTACCATCGGGTCTAAAAAACATGATCCGTTGAATGTGCCCGAGGAGCGATTCCACGACATTGAAACCAAGTACTATACAAAAGAGCTTCATACAGCAGCCTTTGCTTTGCCTAAATTCGTCTCCGACCTCATCAAGTAGGGTGCCAGGCACCCAGCCTGATTGTAACAAGTTTGTCATAAAGCTTCAGCGGGAATCGTTGTCCTGCAAGGATTTCACCTGAAATAACACAATGGGGTGCCAGGCACCACAATACAAAGGAGGAAGTTATCATCAGGAATTTTGATCAAGCCTACTCTGGAAAAGTATTTATCGCCAGTTCTCCTTCTTATGAAGAAAGTGATATCGTATTGTACGGTATGCCGATGGACTGGACGGTCAGCTTTCGGCCGGGATCCCGTTTTGGGCCAGGGAAGATTCGCGAAGCTTCCATTGGTCTTGAGGAATACAGTCCATATTTAGACAGGCATTTAGAAGATGTTTCCTATCACGACGCAGGCGACCTTCTGCTTCCCTTTGGAAATCCACAAAAAAGTCTTGATATGATTGAGGAAACGATTGACATGTTTTTAAAGGATGGAAAGTTTCCAATTGGCCTGGGAGGAGAGCATCTTGTCACATGGCCGATTATTAAGGCAATGTCCCGTAAGTATGAAAATCTTACCGTGATCCACATTGATGCCCACACGGATTTGCGAACAGATTATGAAGGCGAAGAGCTTTCTCATTCTACACCAATCCGAAAGGCTTGCGAGTGGCTGGGACCGGAAAATGTATACTCCTTCGGTATTCGTTCTGGAGAAAGGGAGGAGTTTGAATACGCCAGTACATCAGGAATGCACTTCCACCGGTTTAACGTAGCTGATCCTTTAAAACAGGAGCTGCCTAACCTGGAAGGAAGGCCCGTGTATGTCACCATTGATATTGATGTACTTGATCCGGCCTACGCACCTGGGACAGGGACTGCAGAAGCGGGAGGCATTACATCTAAAGAGCTCCTGGAGGCCATTCATTTTATTGCACGGTCAGAGGCGAACGTGGTAGGGGCAGACCTAGTAGAAGTAGCACCGGCTTATGACGCAAGTGAAAAAACACAAATTGCTGCCGCTAAATTTATAAGAGAAATGATTTTGGGCTGGCCGCAAAAATAACAATCAAAGGGGGGCTCTCTTTCTTAGTTGAAAGAAGTCTCCTTTTTCATGCCAACATAAAAAGGGGACGCCAACGGCAAATAAAAATCATGAACCGGTATATACCGTCCATGTAAGGAACTTCTTCAGACAAGCGGAAAGAAAGATTTATGAGTAAGCACTATTTTTCATAACGTGATAGAGTAATAGAAGCAAGGCTTTCATAGTTTTGTCAGAAGAAAAAGTGTTAGTACAGGAGTATTACGTATGAATAATCATTCTTTAGTATTTGAAAAAGGGATGACTGCAAACAAAGTGATCCTTATCCTTGGTATTCTTTTTGTATCTTTTAATCTGCGCCCGGCTATTACTGCTGTGGGACCGGTAGTAAGCGCAATCAGGCTGATCTTCATATTACAAATGGACAAGCTGGTTTCATTACGACTCTGCCGCTTCTTTCTTTTGCGGTGTTTTCTTTTATTGCTCCTAAGCTGGGATACCGATTTGGAAGTGAAGCCATGATATTTGCAGGCATGCTGGCTTTACTTGCCGGTATTCTTATCAGGTCCACGGGAGTATTGTCTGCTTTATTTATTGGAACAGCTCTTGTCGGTGTGGGCATTGCTCTGGCCAACGTATTGCTCCCAAGCATTATAAAAAACAGGTACCCTGCTAAAATCGGTCTGATGACCGGTGTGTACACTGCGTCCATGTCTATTTTCGCAGCGCTTGGCTCCGGGTTTACCATCACGTTAGCGGACGGATTTCAATTAGGCTGGCAGCATTCTCTGATGTTCTGGGGAATTCTTGCCCTGGCTGCACTTATCCTATGGTATCCCCAGCTTCATCAGTCATCAGGAAACCAGGCTGATGTAAAAAGAAAAGCTCAAGCCGTTCCTGGAAGTAATATATGGCGCTCGGCTATTGCCTGGCAGGTCACTCTTTTTATGGGCTTTCAATCCTTTCTTTTTTACTGCATGATTGCCTGGCTGCCTGAAATTTTAAGCGGAGCCGGGCTGCCCCTGGCAACAGCAGGGTGGCTTGTCTCTATCATGCAGCTTGCTGGTATCCCGATGGCCTTTTTTATCCCTGTGCTCGCAGGCGCCTTGAAAATCAAAAAGGACTGATATGGCTTATCGGGGCTCTTTATATGGCAGGTCTCAGTGGCTTACTAACAGGCGGCAGTGTGGTGCTTATTACCATAAGTGTGATGCTGATTGGTCTTGGACAGGGATCTTCAATCAGCCTGGCTCTGACATTGCTTGGGCTGCGGGCAGCAAATCCGAAAGAATCAGCTGAGCTTTCGGGAATGGCCCAGTCTCTTGGCTATGCTTTTGCGGCTACCGGGCCGGTGTTGATAGGATTTTTCCTTGATATGACAGGTTCTCCTTTTGTTCCATTGTTTATTTTTGTTGGGATTGTAGTCGTCATGGTGGTCGCAGGCTTGGCGCCGGAAGAAACAAAACAATCTTTCAAGTGTAGAGAGGCTCTCTTTAAAAAGGGAGCTTCTTTGTTTGAATTAAACGCCTATACTATTAATTTTGTCTTAAAAGTTAAAAGATTAAAATTAAATAAAAAGGGAATAGGGAATAATAGGAAATAAAAAACCTTAAGAGATGGTCAGGATCATCTCTTACATAATGGTTGTATTCTGACTGAAAAAAGGAGGATAGCAATGAAAGATCAGCTTCAATATAAGGTTGTGGCGTACAATGATCAAGGAGAGGAATTCAGCGTTTCTCCAAGTCATTTAGAACAGGATGCGATTTTTACAACGAAAGAGGAAGCAGAAAGGGCATGTGCCGACATGAAATCAGCATTGCCAGACGATTACACAATAAAAGTAAAAGAAATAGGAATGTGAAAGAAGCCATTGCGCGGAAGCAATGGCTTCTTTTATTACAGTAGTGTTACAACCCCGCTAGGTGCCAGGCACCGCGATATAGGGGTGGACGGCTTTATAATGGTCTTTGACTCCAACGTTGTTTCCCGTGACTAAGATAACTGTCGGCCCGGTCGGCTGGACGGTTCCGGCAAGCAAAGCCCCCACTCCGACGGCCGCTGCGCCTTCTACTACCAGCCGGTGCTTTTCATAAAGATAAGCCATCCCTTTTGCGATGATCTCCTCAGGCAGCCGGCACCTTTGATCGACATACTGCTTCACACATCTGTACGTGTATTTATTTTTCTGTCCGATGCCTCCAAGCAGGCTGTCAGCATAAGTAGGGTGTTCCGGAATAACAACGGGCTTTCCGGCAAGGAGGCTTTCATCCATTGCAGCTCCCTTTTCTACACAAAGCCCGATCACCTGGGTATCAGGAGCGGCTTCCTTCATCACCATTCCAACACCAGACAGAAGTCCGCCGCCGGACAGTCCGCCCATAACGGTTGTGACCTGTGGCAGTTCCTCGAGTATCTCAAGGCCAATGGTCCCTTGCCCGGCAATGATGTCGGGATGGTCAAAAGGTGGGATGACCGTTAACCCTTCCTCATCCCGAAGACGGTAGCAGGCAGCCTCCGCGTCGTCCTGTCCCTTTCCTTCAATATGAAGTTCAGCACCGCTTTCTTTTAATGCTTCCACTTTCGATGAGGGCACATTTTCAGAAATACAGATGACAGCTCGAAGTCCTAAGCGAGAAGCTGCAAACGCTACAGCAAACCCGTGATTTCCCGTAGAAAAGGTTGTCACCCCCGTGGCTTTTTCCTCTTCGCTTAGATTATTGATCATATTTGTCGCCCCTCTAAGCTTAAAAGAGCCCGTCGGGTGAAGCTGCTCCAATTTTAAGAAGACAGGGACGTCCAGTCGTTTTGATAAAGGCAATGAATAAAGAAGGGGAGTAGAAGAAACCGTGCTTTGAATTCGCTCCTTTGCTTCCCACACGTGTCTTACAGTTAGATCCTTCATCCAATTCCTCCTGCCAATAGGTTCTTACTTAATGTCTTTCTGTTTTCAAAAAGAAAATCCTCTCCCTGAACCAAAAAGGTTTCTTTTCCTGCGAAGATCCCGTTTAAGTCAGCCATTACATCCGCAGTTCATTTCCCGCCCAAAAGCTCGTCCAAACTTTTTTAAAAAGTAATCATGCTTTCCGTTCCTTACATAATATATTGAAAAGTATAAAGCTATTCCTCCCGGCTCATAAAAACCAGCTGGGCAGGCTGTTGCATGGAAAGAAAAGCAGAAAGCCGTAAGCTGCTGACCATAGAATGCTGTCTGTAAAAGAAAGGAAGCAGACTGCCGGCAGCAGGGGAAAGTAAAAGTAAAACAAACTGAAGGGGAATCTTCTCGTGAAATAGATAGTAAAAAGAGCTTACCTTGCAGGGATGATGGTTGTCTGCAGCTCTTTTCTCAAGGTTTTAACATGAACGACAAAGGAGGCAGCCGAATGCGATCAATGACAGCCTTTCCAAAACAAGAATATGACGAGCGTCTGATCAAAGTGAAAGAGGAAATGGAACGAGCAGGGGTGGAGCTGCTGTTAATTAGTGATCCGGCCAATATGAACTACATTACCGGGTATGATGGCTGGTCTTTTTATGTATCACAAATGGTAATGATTTTTATTGATGAACCGGAGCCTTACTGGTTTGGAAGGGGCCAGGATGTAAATGGGGCCAAGGCGACCACGTGGCTTCCTGAAAGTCATTTGCTTTCCTACGGGGACGAATTTGTGCATGCCAAAACCAAGCATCCCATGGATGAAGCGGGACGGTGGCTCAAAAGCAAAGGAAAGCATGCGAAAAGAATCGGTGTAGAACTGGACGCATATTATTTTTCTGCTAAAGCTATGAATCATTTAGAGCAAGCACTTCCTGATGCGGCATTTGCTGATACAACAAACCTGGTTAACTATGTGCGAATGATTAAATCAGACAGGGAAATTACTTTTATGAAAAGAGCGGCTGCTATTGCCGAGGAAGCGATGAATGAAGGAATTCGTGCCATTCAGGAAGGAACAAGAACCTGTGACATTGCAGCAGCTATTTCTTCGGCTCAGATTCGAGGAGCAAACGGAATAGGGGGCGATTACCCGGCCATTGTTCCTCTGATCTGCGGGAGAGCTCACCTTTGCTCCCCATTTGACCTGGACAGACGAACCGCTGAAAAAGGGAGAGCCTATCATCATTGAACTTGCAGGCTGCTACCGTCGCTATCATGCGCCCCTTGCAAGAACGGTCGTACTGGGCAAACCGGATGCCGAGCTGCAAAGGCTGGCTTATGCAGTGACAGAAGGCATTGAAAACACCCTCGATTCCATACGGCCAGGATTAACATGTGAGGAGATCGAAGGAGTCTGGAGGAATACGATCTCAAAGCATGGATTTAATAAGGATTCCCGTATTGGCTACTCCATCGGTGTCAACTACCCGCCAGACTGGGGAGAGCACACAGCGTCAATACGACCGGGCGATCATACAATTCTTCAGCCCAATATGGCTTTTCACCTCATTCCAGGTATTTGGCTCGACAATATGGGGGTAGAGATAAGTGAGTCCTTTATTGTGACTGATAAAGGGTGTGAAACCTTAGTAGATTATCCTCGTTCTCTCATTGTTCAGCCAGGTTTTTCAACGGCAATCTAGAAGTATGGTAGAAAGCTGTGAAAAGGAGTGATGGGCTTGTATATTTTTTCAGAGAAAGATATTCGGGACATTGTAAAGGTAGACAAGAAGGCATTGTCCCTGATCGAAGAAGGCTTTAAACGATTCGAAGAGGGAGAGGTGACTCTCCCGCCTATTTTACGGGTGGACATTCCTGAAAACAACGGCGAAGTCGATGTGAAGACCGCTTATATTAAAGGAATGGACAAGTTTGCTTTAAAAATATCTTCAGGCTTCTTTGATAATTACAAAATCGGTCTTCCCAGCTTGAGCGGCATGATGCTTCTCTTTAGCACAGAAACCGGTGTGCCGGAAGCTGTTCTTCAGGATAACGGATATTTAACAGATGTCAGAACAGCAGTAGCAGGAGCCATGGCAGCCAAATTCATGGCAAAGGAAGAAATTGATACGGTAGGGGTGATCGGCACAGGCACCCAGGCCCGTTATCAAGTAAAAGCGCTCAGTCTGGTGCGTGAGTTTAAGCGGATTGTTGTTTATGGACGAACTCCAGAGCATGTTGAAAAGTATAAAAGAGACATGGAGGAAGAATTTAAAATCCCTGTGGTAGCCGTAGAAAATCCAGAAGAAGCAGTAAGTAAGAGCGATATTCTTATTACAACCACCCCAGCTAAAGAACCGATCATTCAAGCAGAGTGGATAAAGCCGGGGCTTCATATTACCGCTATGGGCTCAGATGCAGAAGAGAAAAATGAGCTTCATCCAGAGGTTTTAAAAAAAGCAGACCTTTTAAGCTGTGATGTGGTAAACCAGGTGTTTACGTTCGGTGAACATCACCACGCGAAAGAGGCAGGTCTGGTTTCTGAAGAGGACTCAATCATTGAGCTTGGGGCACTGGCTGCCGGGAACAAAAAAGGAAGAACAAGTGATGAACAGATAACGGTGACTGATTTAACGGGAACGGGGGTACAGGACACAGCAATTGCTGTATATGGTTATGACCGCCTCCGAGAGCAGGAAAAAGGTGTATGGTTTGGGGAAAAGGAATAAGGATACAAAAGCGGGACAGCCATCAAGGCTCCCGCTTTTTGCATGGACCTGAAGGATGGACTCCCCTTTCAGAGGATTATAGGATAGCGTAACCTCCCTTCATAACAGGCATACGGCTGCTCTCCTCTGATAAAAGGTTGATACTGTGTATTAGTCAGACATATGGTATCATAGTCGTTACCATCACCTTTCTAAAAGGATCTTCCCATCAAGAAGACGAACATAGTTATTTATGTCTTGCCATACATAGGTTGTCCTTTTCTAACATAGAGTGTACAAATGTTTTTTTATTTCACACATCTGAGGATGAAGAAGGCCGGCAGAAAATGGCGCTCCTTAAAGGAAGTTTTAAAAAGGAGTGAGGCTCCCCTTGCATGAGAAGGTGGGAATCGCTACACTTTTAAAAAGAAAGGTGAGAAAAGACATGCCTACTAATGCAAAAACACCGATTTATGTAGAAATGACAACAAATATAAGCCAAGAAGGGCAAAAGGACCAAATAAATTTAGAAGCGGCAGGAGAGCTGTACCGCAAAAATGATTTTATTTATGTGACCTTTACGGAAACCCTTGAGGATATCGGTGAAGTGAATACGCTGTTAAAGGTTGGAGACGAGCAGATCACGGTCATTCGTAAAGGAGCTGTTTCCATGAGACAGCCTTTCTTTCTTGGCGAAGTGACCTCTGGAAGCTATGAAACCCCTTTTGGCAAACTTGCGACAGAAGCGAATACGGATCAAGTATCTATCCAATGGTCTGACGATGGAAACAAGGGAGATATTTCGTTTGGATACGACCTGACGCTCCAAGGGTCATCAGCAGGAAGATATGATGTGAAGATTTCGATTGAGGAGGAGACGTAAGAATGAACATAGCAGAGCAAATGAAGGAGCGGCTCAAAGAAGAAATCATAGCAGCCGTTGAAAAAGCAGGCTCGCCAGTAAAGAAGAGATCCCTGAAGTTATTTTAGAAACACCCAAAGAAAAAGAACATGGGGACTTTGCAACAAACATGGCAATGCAGCTGGCCCGCATTGCCAAAAAAGCTCCCCGTCAAAATTGCAGAGGAACTAACGGCACAGCTTGATAAAGAAAAGGCTCTATTGAGAAGGTAGACATTGCCGGTCCTGGATTTATTAACTTCTTTTTAGATAACGGCTATTTAAGAGATTTAATACCAACGGTTATTCAAGCCGGTGAAGAGTACGGCCAAACAAACAGCGGAGGAAACAAAAAGGTACAGGTCGAGTTTGTCTCTGCTAATCCTACCGGGAATCTTCACTTAGGACATGCCCGTGGTGCAGCTGTAGGAGATACGCTGTGTAATATCCTTGATAAAGCGGGTTATGAAGTGACGCGTGAATATTACATTAATGATGCGGGAAATCAGATTCAAAACCTGGCTCTTTCTGTGCAGGCTCGTTATTTGCAGGCGATTGGGGAAGACGTAGATATGCCTGAAGACGGGTACCGGGGCGCTGACATTGAAGGCTTTGGCCGGGAGCTTGCCGAAGAGCACGGCGAGAAGCTAAAGGATCTCCCTGCGGAAGACCAGCTTTCTTTTTTCCGTGCGTATGGTCTTAAGAGAGAAATAGACAAGCTGAAGAAAGATTTAGCTGACTTTGGTGTTGAATTTGATGTGTGGTATTCCGAAACCTCACTTTACGAAAATGGCAATGTAGAGGATACGCTGGAGCTTTTGAAATCCAAAGGAGAAACCTTTGAAGAAGAGGGTGCTGTGTGGTTTAAATCCACGGAGTACGGAGATGACAAGGACCGTGTGCTGGTAAAAAGCGATGGAACATACACGTACTTAATGCCCGACATTGCGTATCACCGTGACAAGTATGAGCGGGGCTTTGAGAAAGTCATTAACATCTGGGGTGCAGACCATCATGCTACATACCAAGAATGCGTGCTGCAGTACAGGCGCTGGGTTATGATAAAGAGCAGCTTGAAGTGCAAATTATACAAATGGTCAGCCTTTACCAAAATGGTGAAAAGGTAAAAATGAGCAAGCGGACAGGAAAAGCTGTTACGTTACGAGATCTTATGGAAGAAGTCGGCATTGATGCGACCAGGTATTTCTTTGCTATGAGAAGTGCAGACAGCCATCTTGATTTTGATATGGATCTCGCTGTATCCAGCTCAAACGAAAACCCTGTGTATTACGTTCAGTATGCCCATGCGAGACTATGCAGTATTTTCCGCCAGGCTGAGGAAAAAGGAATCAATCTTGATGTAGAAGCTGACCTTGCTCCCGTTAACACAGAAAAAGAATTCGATCTTCTTAAGAAGATAGGTGAATTTCCGGAAGTGATTGCATGGTCAGCCGATAAATATGCTCCCCACCGGATCACCAACTACCTTCATGAGCTCTCTTCTGCCTTCCACAGCTTTTACAACGCAGAACGGGTGATTGATGCAGAGAACCCTGAGCAGACCAAAGCACGCCTGGTTCTGGCAAAAGCTGTCCAAACCACGCTTCAAAATGGAATGAAGCTTATCGGCGTATCTGCGCCTGAAAAAATGTAATAAACGCAGCAAGGTTTTTAACAAGGAAAGCAGGGAATATAACAAAAGGGAGCCTCAGGCTGAGGCTCCCTTTCCCATGGGTGTTAACTGACTTCATTTTTTAAGAGGACGATCCTGTTATAAGGAAACTCTTCTTCTTTTCCAACAAGAGGAAAATCAATGAATTCAGCCACAATTGTCCGGTCGTATTCAGCAATGACTTTCATTTCTTCGCCATCATAGTAGACTGTTTGACCGGTCTCAAATAGTTTAGGCTTTTCTTCTGCCATAGTATCACCTGCTATTAAGTTCGTTAGCTTTGTTATTTCACGTTTAGGTGAAGTTTAAACTAACTCCTTAGAATAAAAATTTATCAGGATAGTAAATCCTTTAGAGTAAATCATAGTAACAAGGATGTGATTGAGATGCAAGAGGTTATTTATGCCTTACTTACAGGAGCGGTAGTGGGTTTTTTATTTGCGCTCCTTCGCCTGCCCATACCTGCACCCCCTGCTTTTGCCGGAATTATGGGTATCGTAGGAATTTTTCTGGGGTATAAGATCTTTCAGTGGATTCTCCCTCTTTTTAATGGGGGATCATAAAAGCAGAGGTGAAATAGACGATGCCGTATTTTCATTCGAATGGAGCAGATCTATACTACGAAAGCACCGGGAGCGGACCCCCTCTCATGTTTCTTCATCCGCCTGCGATGGGAGCAGCGGCTTTTTATACCCAGCGGGAGGAGCTGAGTGATCAATTTCAGGTCATTACTTTCGATGCCAGGGGTCATGGAAAGAGCGGAGACGGAGGCAGGAATGATCTTTTGATTGCTGAATGGGCCGAGGA
The DNA here is from genome assembly GCF_001310615.1 of Thalassobacillus sp. C254. Taxonomy (NCBI): domain Bacteria; kingdom Bacillati; phylum Bacillota; class Bacilli; order Caryophanales; family Bacillaceae; genus Thalassobacillus; species Thalassobacillus sp. C254. Next base: position 118,248 of record NZ_BAXQ01000009.1, read on the forward strand.
CATGGCAGCACTTGCGGACCACCTGGGAGTGAACCAAATCATTCCATGCGGCTATTCTAGCGGAGCAAACCCGGCTCTCGAGTTTGCGATATCTTACCCGGAACGAACAGCCGGCTTGATTCTTATCAGCGGATATCCTGAAGTCAGCACGAACATTCTTGATAAGCAGATTAAAATCGGAATATGGGGAATGAAAAAGGACCTTAGAGGGATGCTGGCCAAATGGCTTGCTGTCTCTCACACAGGGAACAAAAGACATCAACGCTTTATTGAGAAAACAGCCAAAGCAAGCAATCCGGTTCTGTTAAAAAACCTCTATGCCAATAGCTTGTATTACCAGTGTACCGAGCAGCTTCCCAAGATAAAGTGCCCTGTCGCTGCTATCTATGGAGCAAACGATTATTACATCCACTACTATCAGTATTTGTTTTACAAGTACGTGAGAAACATTCAACTGATTCATATTCAGGACATTGCTCATCAGATTCCAACGAAAAAACCGAAAGAGCTTCATGGAATTATCCGAAGCTTTGTTGCACAGCATCATTTAAGTTCTATTACCTGAAAATTGATTTGTAAACTCGTCTTCAAGCAGCTTCTTTTCAACCAGAAAGGAAGCTGTTTTTATTTTGCAGAAAAACAGGCAGTACGTTGGAAAGCATTCTTTCCTTCGTCGACATGTTTCTTCTCGGTAACGAATGAATACGAAAGAGTGGAGCATAATGAGAAGAAGGATCAGGGTTTGGAGGTGAAAAGATGTGAAGCGGTCACTATTGCATCCAAAATCTACTCAAGAACAAGAGAACAGCTCTCCTTCTTTAAAAGAAGTGCTTCGTCACTTCGAACGATGTGACGATTTGATTGAACGAAAGACTCCAGATGCTGATACTACTGTTCTTTATTTCAATCACCTTGTAGAAGAAGACAAGCTTGAGAGAAACCTTCTTGGCCCTCTCCGGGAAAAGAAAGAAGCAGACATTAATGAGCTGTTTATTGAAGAACAGTCAGCTGTTGGGAAAAAGACTGCTGAAGTGGTTGATGGCATCCTTAGTGGAGAGGCGGCAGTGTTCTGGAAAAATCAAACCTTTTTAATAGATGTATACGGGCCTGAAAGCCGCACTGTTCAATCAAGTGAAACGGAGACAGTCGTTTCCGGTCCTCACGACGCCTTTGTAGAAACTTTAGGGACAAACCTTTCTCTTATTAGAAGAAGAATTAAATCGTTTGACTTGAAGATCGAATTTTTTCAGGCAGGAACAGTGACAAAAACAGATGTGGCCCTTCTTTACATGAAAGGAAGAGCCGAAGAGGAAACAGTAGAGGAAATGAAAAAAAGAATTACCAGCGTGAAAATGGATGCCCTTTTTGAAAGTACAATGCTGGCTCAGTATATAGATGATCACCCAACTCCTTGTTTCCCCAGTTTTTGACGACAGAGCGACCAGATCTGATTTCTTCCAAGCTCGTTGATGGAAAAGTAGTAGCTATGGTTGATGGCAGTCCGTCTGCATTGATGACACCTACTAGTTTCTTTGAGTTTTTTGCCTCCCCTGATGACTTTTATCAGCGCTGGATATTAAGTTCAGCAACCAGGCTCCTTCGTTTAGTGGCGTTTTTGATTACACTTACGTTTACTGCCTTTTATGTTGCTGTGATCACGTACCACTACGAGCTTATCCCGGAAGATCTGCTTTTACAGATTGCCACCTCAAGAGCACAGGTTCCTTTTCCTCCCCTCGTTGAAGCACTGATGATGGAGTTTACCATTGAGCTTCTAAGAGAAGCAGGGGCCCGTCTTCCTACAAAAATCGGCCAGACCATCGGCATCGTGGGAGGGATTGTCATCGGACAGGCTGCTGTGCAGGCAGGCATTGCGAGCGGTATCCTTCTTGTGACGGTGGCGATTTCTGCGATTGCTTCCTTTGTGATCCCAAGTTATTTGATGAGCACAGCGATCAGGGTTATTCGTTTTGGGTTAATTATTCTTGCGGGCTTTTTAGGACATTTCGGCCTCGTAGCAGGATTGGTCTTTATTCTTATTCACCTGGCAAGCTTACGTAATGTAAGAACATCATATATGGTTCCTTTAACGCCTTTGGTACTTAGAGATATGCTTTTTACCTTTATACGAGGGCCATATTGGGCCCGGCCAAAGGGAGCTAAAGAGAAGTATATTAAATAAGTCAGCAAACGAGGTATAAGCTATGCTAAGAGAAAAGCTGCAAGTTTTTCATGTGATCCTCCTAACGTACATGCTTCAAACAGGAGTTGTACTCTTTAGTTTACCCCGCCTTGTGGAAGAAAATCTTGGTCCCAATGGCTGGATTGGACTCCTTGCTGTCTTTCTGATTGCCATAGCCAATGCCTGGCTGATCGCCCTTGTTTTTCACCGTGGGAAAGGAAAGTCTGTATTTGAGATTCTCGAGTCAGTTTCTAAGTGGCTCGCTTATCCCATCTATGTCTACCTGATTCTTGTGTGGGCTTTTTTAGGGTGTCTCGTAGATGCTCAGTTTGTGTTTTATTTTTCAAATGATCAGTTTTCCTACGACATCACCCTGGGTATTTAAAGTGACCATATTGATGTTAGTTGTTTTATATGTCCACACAAAGGCTTACAGTATGGTTAAAGCAGCATCCATGTTATTTTTCTTGTCAATTTGGACATTGGTAGTGCTAGCTTTCCCCATGCAGGAATTTGATTGGGGAAGAACTGAGCCACTATTTTTTCATTCAAACATTGCAAATGTGGAAGGAGTGCTGGAGGTATATCCTGCGTTTTTAGGTTTTGAGCTGATTCTTTTGCTGTTTCCCCTGATGTACAAGAAGTTCAGGCTGTTTCAAGCCCTCGTGCTGGGGAATCTCTTTTCTCTTTTTGTTTACATGGCTACCACCATTGTTTCATTAGGCTTCTTTGGCTCCCAGTATATAGGTGAAATTATGTTTCCAGTGTTAGACTTGATTGGATATGTACGTCTTCCCTTTGTGGAAAGGGCGGAAGCTCTAATCTTTTCCTTTTTTATTGGAAAAGTAGTGGTGACGGTCGGGTTTTATTATTGGGCAGCAAAGGAAGCTCTCGAAAGAATATACAAGCCCAGGCGTCCAACCTGGCTTGTCGTTTTTCTCATTATCGGTACTTACATTCCGGTAAGAATGCTTGATACTTTTCATCAAATCCAAGAGCACCTTGCACTCGTGGCCATGCATGCTACCGTCATTTCGTTTGGCCTTCCTATATTACTACTAGTTATTTTGTCTTTTAAAAAGCCGGGAAGGAGTGTTCAAAAAGGATGAGGAACCGTATTGTTTTTCTGATTTTTCTCCTTCTTATGGTAGTTTCCGGATGCGAGGACGAACGAATTTTGGAAGAGCTGGGGGTGATCCATACAATTGGCTATGATATAAACGACGGTGAAGAGGAAGAGAAACTTCGGGTAACTATGAAATTGCCAAAAGCAGGGGAGCTTGAAGGAGCCGAAAGTGAAACCTTAACGATGGAAGCAGCCAGCAGCAGGGATGCTCGTCATCAGCTTTCCAGACAGACAAGCCGTGAGCTGGTAGGAGGACAGATGAGAGTCGCTCTATTTGGCCTGAATCTGGCGGAAGAAGGAGTATGGGAGACACTGGACACTCTGGTGAGAGACCCCACAATCAGTAAAAGAGTAAAAGTAGTCGTGACCCAGGGAACTGCTCATGAATTAATCGTGACTGATTTCCCTGAACATGAACGAACGGACTATTATCTTGACGGAATCATTGAAAAAGAAACAAGGTCATTTACGATCCTCCGGTTGACCTATATAGTTTTGCAAGAGACTTGATCAACGATGGTGTAGAACCTGTGGCCACGCTTGTCAAGGTAGGGGAAAACGAAATAATTATGGACGGAACCGCTCTTTTTAAAGGTGATCAATATGTTTCCAAAATTGATCCTAAAAAAAGCAATATTTTCTTTTTTTACGAGACGGAGCGCGAATAGGGGAAATTAATGTGAACCTCAGTTCTGAGGGGAAAGAACAGGAAAATATTGTACTTACTGCTATTACCAGTGATAGAAACATTGAGGTGGATGTCAGCGATCCCGAGCACATCAAGGTGAATTACAAAGCGAATGTAAAAGGTTCCTTGCATGAGTACCAGGGAGAGATGGACATATTTTCACCAGAAGCCCAAAGAGAACTGGAACAAACTCTTGCTGTATATATTGAAAACATGGTGGAAGAAATAGCCCAGGAGCTTCAGGATCTTAGAGTAGACAGTCTGGGGGTTGGAAAGCATGTTAAGAAAAAGCTTGGAACTTTCGAATGGTCCGAAGAAAAGTGGAGAGACGAAATGTTTCCCGCTGTTGATATAACAGCCGACGTAGATGTAACCATTAAAGACACTGGACTCTTTAAAACAGGCCCAGGGAATTTAAAGTAGGCTTTCTACGGGAAACAGCAGAGGATTTAGAAATAATAAAAAAAGAACTCCTGACGGTCAGGAGTTCTTTTTCTGTCTTTTTTAAAGGAAAGATAAAATAATACTAATTACCACAATAAGACCAATAATCATTAAGATTGTACGAAGCATGACATTCATCCTCTCTTAAAAAGGTTTAGTTCACTTTTCCCTTTTCAAGAGAGAGAATAAACAAGTAATTGACTTATTAGAGATTTTCTCACGTTCTAAGTCTAAATAACCAGTAATAAGTACCTGATTCAGAGGGTTTCTAATCACTGCAGCTATTACTTTTTTATGAAACTAAGAAGGGAGCCGGAAAATAGAAGGTTCAAATACCACCTTCATTGTATTTTCTTTTTTCTTATTGGAGCTGCTGCCAAAGCTTCTTTATAATGCTCAAGGGGGAAGTAATGAGTAACAAGAGGGGAAAGATCCACCTTGCCAGCTTCCATTACATCCACGGCAATTTGCAGTGTCCGTTTTCTTTCGCCATGAACAACATCGGTTCCATAGGAAAAACAGCCTTTGATCTCCAGCTCATTCAGCCAGATCATCGTCATATCCAGGTTGTCAACAAAGCTTGCCAGGCCAAGAAGAACAATTTTTCCTCCTCTTCGGGTGAAACGGATTGCGTCGTTGAGACTCTTTTTGCTGCCGACACATTCGTAAATGATATCGGCTCCTCCATGAACAATGGGCTCTCCTATGACAGGCTTGAGAACCTCAGCACCGAAAGAATCAGCAATATCTTTAACATAATCCCCTCTTAAGTAAAAAATTTCATCGGCTCCGTATTTTCTTGCTAACTCCTCTTGAAAAGGATATTTTACAAGTACCTTAACGTGACATTGAAAATCAAGGGCTTTCAGGGCAGCCACAAGACAAATGCCGATGACACCCGCGCCAATCACAAGGACAGAATCATTAGGCTTAGGCGGGTTTTGCAAAACGGTATGCAACGCGCAGCTGAAGGGTTCAACTAACACACCATTTTTATCATCCACGTTATCAGGGAGCTTAATAATCTGACTCTGGTGAGCAACAAGATACTCTCCCCAGCTGCCGCCTGTATCCTTGCATGTACCAGTTAAAAGACCTGGAGAAATAATACCATCTTTCATATGGTGGCAAAGATTATAGTTTCCTTGCTGGCATTCATGACACATTGGCTCTATGCCTCGTGCTTCGCATGCGAGTATCGGATCAATCACGACCCTTTCTCCAATTGCTACATCCTTTACGTCCCTGCCGACTTTAGAAACTGTGCCTGTCATCTCATGGCCGATCGTAAATGGAAAGGATATGAATGGAGAGGTAGAGGGACTGTCTTTTAAGGAAATCAAATTTAAATCACTGCCGCATATACCTCCGTACTTCACTTTCACTTCCACCCAATCTTCCTTTGGCAGGGAAGGAGCCTCCACTTCCCTGAGCTGCAAACAGGTAAAGGGCGAGTTGACATAAAAGGAAGGGTTGATTTTTCCTGCAGCTTTACTAAAGGCATACTTTGGTAAATTTAAATCAAACTGTACAGCTTTCATGGCACCACCTGTGTAAGTTAATTTTCCTTGATTCCTTATTGCATAGGAACCTGAGGAATGATCTTCCCTTCAATACGTTCAAAAATATCTTCAAGACTTGTCCCGGTGATCGTTAACCCATGGTTTTTCAACCCCACAACTGTGCGAGAGGGATCTTCTGACTTGCTTACAATATCAGCCACTGCCTCTGCAAGCTCCACTGTTCCGCATGGGTAGTTAAATTCGGTGGCTTCAATGCCGTCCATCCAGGCATGGACGTGGACAATCGCTCCAACCTCAGGGTGTTCTTTATAAATCATCCAGTGCTCAATCGCATCAACTGAGGCCCTTTTTGGTGTAATTTGCGGCGGGATGCTTACCTTCATGGTGTTTTTCTCATCATCATAGCCGGTAATATAAAGAAAGTCTTTTCCAACGTCGTTCATATTTCCTTTATCAATACCGCTTGCGCTCATCCAAAAATGGTTATTATCTTTACGGGCGCTTAAGTTCCATAGCTGAGTCCGCCAATGCCATAAAGCTTTTTAAGATGGCGAATGTCCCGGTCAGATAACACCTCTTCCAAAGGAAACGGAGCAGGAAGCAGGTCCATGCTGTCAAGCTTGGCACCAGATTCTTTTAAAGACCGGGTGACATGATCACCCTGCCACAATTCCTCGGGCAGGTCTTCAACGAAGTCGTTATCAATGACAAGCTGGGAGGAAGCAAGTGGCTCCAATCTTGTAAATACTCTCTCAATCACATTATTTTCCTTTTCCTCGGTAGAAAAAGTGAGGCTGTAGCTTCCCTGTTCAGGTGTTAAGAAATGGACTTCTGTTTCCTTATCACCGTGAGCAATATACATCAAGTGATTAGCTAAGCTTCTGACAAGGTAAGGATAGGCTTCCTTGTGAATATCCTCAGGAGAGCTGTTTGTTTCTGCAATGGAAACAACAAATGTTCCCTGGGCTTTTCGCCGAAAAGGACGAGGAGATTCACGGTCAATCACATTGAAGACCAGGTTAGTGTTGTCTTCAGGTGCTGTAAGATAAGAGTACCCTTCTTTGGAAAAGACGTCTTTCATTCCATTCAAAAGCCACTCGGTAGTTGGGTGTGTTGGCTGCCCATTAAATGCAAAGGTTTTCATTAATGATCCCTCCGTGTCTAGTAGCTGGGTGTATAATAGATGGTGGCGAGTGTATAATGATACTGATTAGGCAGATCATTGTTTCTTTTCCATGTTATAGCAACATTATCTTCAAATCAAAAATGGTTTGTCAAGCAAAGCAAGGGTCTGTGGAGAGAGGAAAGAAGCTTTCTGTTAAGAACAGCTGTATGAGAAAGCTGACAATATTTCAGCTGAATGGTATATCATCAGGTTACGATAGAACGAAACTTGTATCATCATTATTTTTAACCTTGGTCATTTTTAAACGTCTGTTCTAGAGACAGAGACTTATTTACTATATAATTGAACTAGCAAGGGGGGGACAACGTTGTTTTATACAGTACTTAAATTTATAGCGAAAGTTATTATACCTCTGCGGTTTAGCATAACAATAACAGGGAGGGAAAATGTACCGGAAGATGGTCCGGTGATCCTGTCCTCTAACCATATCAATTTTTTTGACCCTGTGTTTTTAGGAATACTCGTTAAACGCGATATACATTTTCTGGCGAAAATAGAACTGTTCAGCAGCCGTTTGACGAGGTCTCTTATGCTGAAGCTCCATACCATTCCTGTAAACAGGCAAAGTGGAAATGCTATTCGTCCTGTAAGAAGAGCTTTAAAGCTTTTGGAAGAAGGTCAGGTTGTCGGTATTTTTCCTGAAGGAACGAGAATTCCAACCGGCAAACGGGTAGAACCTGCCAAAGGTGTAGGTTTTTTTGGAGTGAAAACAGGAGTGCCAATCGTACCAGTGGGGATTTCCTTTTATAAAAAAAAGAATTCTCTGCGAAAGAAGGTAACGATTCACATCGGGAGTCCGATTGAGGTTTCTGCACTTGAGACGGATGACTACAAGGAAGTTGCAAGGCTTGTTATGGACCAGTCAAGAGAGCTTGCCTGGCATCACCCGGAGGCAGCCCTTGAGAGAGGGCATGGAAGAATAGTGGAATAAAGAAAAATGCACGGGAAGACGAATAGTGAACCGGACGTAAAGGAGAACGCAGCATGTTTGGGTTTATTGTGAATAGAGAGTCAGGAAATGGGTATGGAAAAAAGGTTTGGTCACAGGTAGAAAGCACCGTAATAAAGAGAAACATTGAGTATGTGGTGCGTTTTACAGAAAGGCCCATGCACGCCAAAGAAATTGTAGCTGAACTCTTAGAAAAGGATGTAGAGACAGTCATTGTTATCGGCGGAGACGGGACGATTCATGAAGTTGTAAATGGACTAGTATATAAAAATGTTTCTCTAGGTATTATCCCTGCAGGCTCCGGAAATGATTTCGCCCGGTGTCTCGGTGTTCCTTTAGCGTACGAGAAGGCTCTTGAACGTATCTTTGAAAACAGACCGCAGCAGGTGGACCTGTTAAACCTTGGAGAAAGGTACTCCCTTACTGTTGCCGGTATAGGATTTGACGGGCAGGTTGCTAAGAACGTAAATGAGGCACTTTATAAAAAATATCTGAATTTCTTCCGGCTGGGAAGCTTATCTTACGCGATAAGTGTGCTTGATACACTAAGAACATATAAGCCCACAAACATGCAAATTACCGTAGATGGAAAAAAGCTGGACTTTGCAGACGTCTGGCTGGCAGCGGCAGCAAATACGACGACATATGGGGGCGGGATCAAGATCAGTCCTCATTCATCCCACACGGACGGAAAGCTGGACATTTGCGTCGTGCATGGATTAAGAAGGGGAAAACTTATACGCTTACTGCCTAAAGCTTTTAAGGGGAAACATATTTCAGCAAAAGAAGTCACCCTCTTAAAAGGAGAAGATATTTATATTAGCTCAGATCCTCCCGTTCTCGTACAAAGTGACGGTGAACAAGTAAAGCAGACCCCTCTTCACATTACAGTCGAAAAAAGAGCTCTTACCCTGGTGTAAGAGCACCAAGGGGCGGCCTCAAAAGGTACACTTTTGAGGCCGCCCCTATTTCGTTTACGAAAGGAACACAACTTAAAGCAGCTCAGAAATCCACGTAGAAACTCTTTCCTTACCCCGGTGAAACACGGAGCGGCTGCGGTAGCTCTCCCATGTTAACTGCTCTGATTTCTTCATATCACTGCTAAGGGTTTCCTTGACCACTGATATAATGTCAGGATGTAAAAGCAGACAGTTAATTTCATTATTTAGATGGAAGCTTCGCTTATCAAAATTGGCTGTACCTACATCACAAAAATGGTCATCGATGACCATAGCTTTGGCGTGATAAAACCCTTTCGGATAATGAAAAATATTGATACGAGCTTCCATCATATCTTTGAAATAAGGATAGGAGGCTTCCTTGACGAGAGGATGATCTGACTTTTTTGGCAGGAGAATGCTGACTTCCACCCCACGCCTGGCAGCAGTAATCAAAGCTTTTTGCAGCGGCTTTCCTGGTATAAAGTAAGGTGAGCCAATATAAATATAGGAATCAGCTTGATTAATGACTTGAATGAACTTCTTTTCAAGACCAAGGCCGTTGGTCGGCATGAACCGCAGAGGATGGGGACCCTGTTGCAGCACGGGGTAATAGCGGTCATTTGAAGCCGGGATTGTTTGCTGAGACTCTTTCCAGTCAGCAAAGAACTGAGTTTGTAAATCCTGAACGCCATCTCCTGAAATACGAAGCTGAAAATCCCGCCAGAAACCAAACTTCTTTTTTCTTCCTAAGTATTCATCTCCAACATTAAACCCGCCGAGATACCCTGTTTTTCCATCTATGATTGTGATCTTGCGGTGATTTCGTCTGTTAAAAGTAAAGAAAAGGTAAGGGGGGGTAATTTTTCGTGTATAGGCAAATTGCACACCCGCGGCCTTCAGTTTTTTAACATCTTTTTTTGAAAGGTGAGAACCGAGCGATCTGCCATTACTCTTACCTCAATTCCGGCCTTTGCTTTTTCTGTCAACAACTCAATTAATTTACTGCCTATGCTGTCACCTCTGAAAATATAAAAAAGAATATGAATATGATCAACAGATTCTTCAATATCTTTAATGTAAGAAGTAAAAAATTCTTTTCCATCATCCATGAATTGAACACGCCCTTGCCTTTTTGGAAAACGAAGGGTAGCAATGGTATGTCGGTGATTACGCAGGCCAAGGAGAAAGTCCATACGAATCCATGTAAATAAAAGCAATAGGAGTAATAACACCCAAACCATAGAGACACCTCCTTTAGAAAATAAAGAAAAGCAAATGAATAAAAAGGAATTAGAGCAAGAAAGAGAGAATGACTTATATCAACTTCCATCCATCCCTTATTCAGTACTATCGTTACTATGCCCATGAAAAGGAAAAGCAATGAAGGAAGTAATTGGTTAAAAAAATATATAAAATTTTCAGTGACTGAATGTTCATTCATTAACTTTTTTGTTATACTTAGACCATAAAACAGAATATTCGATCCACTGAATGACCAGGCGGGCAAGAAGAAAAGCTTTCAGGAAAGGCTTTTGACGCAGATTGTCAGGCAGGAGGAAAGACCCTCAGGGGAAAGGAGAGAGGAAGTATGGAAACGTTTCTTATTGTAAACTGGATCGCTTTTCTGCTGGTTGTAGGTTATGGACTTTTTCTATTTGCCAGGCTGGTGCTGACTCGTTATGAATATATCAAGATGGGT
>NZ_BAXQ01000010.1:0-125808 GCF_001310615.1 Thalassobacillus sp. C254
TAACGATAATAATGATAGAGAATACAAAAGGGCTATGTTAAAAAGAGTGGGGTTTTGGTGTGCACTGGTTTCAAAGGGTCAATAACAATCAGAGCTGAACCCAGCACACTTCCCGTTACTCTTACATCTTAACAAGGCTAATTTACTATAAAGCGGGGGAATAAAGATGGACAAAACATCTTTTATCGGAATTATTATAGCAATAGCAGCTATTGGAGTAGGGATGGTAATGAAAGGAGTAAGCGCGGCAGCCTTATTTAACCCGGCCGCGTTATTAATCATCTTTGCCGGGACTGCGGCAGCTGTCATTATCGCTTTTCCTATGTCAACTATCAAAAACGTTCCTACACTTTTTAAAATTATCTTTACACAAAAGAAGGGGCCTGACCTGAAGTCCCTCATCAACACCTTTACTGAAATGTCTTCCTTTGTCAGAAGAGAAGGTCTTTTATCATTAGAGCAGGAAATCGAGAAAACAGAGGATCCTTTTTTAAAGTCCGGCCTTAGGCTTGCCGTAGATGGACAGTCTCCAGATTTTATTAGAGACGTATTAACAGAGAAGGTTTATGCCATGGAGGAAAGGCACAAGGAAGGAGCTTCTGTTTTCACACAGGCCGGTACTTACGCACCGACCTTGGGTGTTCTTGGAGCTGTTATTGGGTTAATTGCAGCTTTAGGATATATGGAAGATACGGAAGCATTAGGACATGCCATCGCAGCAGCATTTATGGCAACTTTGTTTGGTATTTTTTCAGGGTACATGCTGTGGCATCCTTTTGCTAACAAACTAAAAGAGAAATCTAAGAAGGAAGTGCAGGAAAAGCACCTCATTATTGAAGGGATTGTGTCTATTACCCATGGTGAATCTCCGATGGTCGTTAGAGATAAGCTGGGATCCTTTTTATCTCATTCCGAGTTAAAGAAATTAATTGAGAGTGAAGGAGAAAAGGAGGAAAACAGTGCGGAAACAGAAACAGCATAGTGACGAGCACGTTGATGAATCATGGTTAATTCCTTACGCTGATATGCTTACTCTCCTTCTTGCCTTATTTATTGTTCTTTTTGCAGCAAGTGAAATTGAGAGTGAGAAATTTCAGGAAATAGCCCAGGTCTTTCAATCTGAATTTACAGGTGGAGAGGGGATATTAGATAACGGACCAACTCCTCAAGAACTGCCAGTATCCTCATCAGACACTCAAGACAAAGAAAGTGATGGTCTGCCTGAACTTCGAGAGTTGGAATCATTAGAACAAGAAATTAACCAGTATATAGTTAATAGAAATCTTGAAAATATGCTGGAAACTAATCTTACAGAAGAAGGTCTTCTCCTTACTCTGCTTGATAATGTATTCTTTGATACGGGGAGTGCCAATGTCAAATTGGAAGGAGCAGAGGTAGCGAGAGAAATTTCAGAACTTCTATATACAGAGCCGACTCATGAAGTTGTGGTCAGCGGCCATACTGATGACCGGCCTATTTCCACCAGCGAATTTCAATCAAACTGGGAATTAAGTGTGATAAGAGCAGTGAATTTTATGAGCCTTCTTTTGGAAAATGATAAATTTGATCCCCTTCAATTCAGTGCCAAAGGTTTTGGAGAGCATCGCCCGATCGCAGAGAATGATAGTCCTGAAAACAAGGCGAAAAACAGAAGAGTAGAAGTATTAATTTTGCCTAACCAAGCAATAGATACTAATAGTGAGTACTAAGAAGACGTTTCTGAATTGAAACGTTTTTTTATTTTTCCTTTCCGCTCGCGGGTAACCTGTTATAATGTTAACGAACGATCGTTAACCGGGAGATGATAAGTGTGAGTGCCCAAAAAATAAAAGAAGCTGCCTTACGGTCTTTTGCCCAATACGGGTTTGAGGGAGCATCTTTAGCTGTCATTGCAGATGAGACAGGTTTAAAGAAACAATCAATATATGCCCATTTTGAAGGGAAGGACGATTTATTTCTGCAAACCTTGAAAAGTGCAGCAGAAAAAGAACTTCATAAGCTTGAGGTTTTTTTGCAATCCCATTTTGAAGAGCCTCTTCATGATTTCTTATACAAAGTGTTATTAAATTACATTGATAGATACCGCAATGATTGTAATATGAAGTTTTGGCTGCGTGTGTCCTTTTTTCCGCCTTCTCATTTACATCATACGGTTATTGACTATGTCAACAAACACATTGCTAAAGTAGATTTACTATTCTTTGATCGTTTTTTGAAAGCCGTAGAGACAAATGAAGTAAGGTACCAGGACATTGAGTCAATGACCATGGCTTTTTCTTCATTAATCGATTCTATATGTGTAGAGCTTGTCTACGGAAGCAAAGAGAGGACAGAAAAAAAACTGGAGGCCTCGTGGAGAATATATTGGAATGGAATTGCGGATAACTTTTCATAAGGAAGTACTCACGCTGGGAAGAAACTTTTGCAAATAGTATAGATAAGGCCGGGGACCCGGCCGTTGGTAATGGAGGACGCAGGTATGTATCACGCCAAGTCTAGGAAAGACAAAATGGTATTATTTTTCACGATTTTCTGGCCGATTATGGTGACACAAGTAAGTTTTTTTGCGATGAATTTAGTTGATACGATGATGTCCGGTCGCGTTGGGACGGAGACTTGGCTGGAGTCGCAATGGGATCCAGTTTGTGGATGCCTATTTTTACTGGAATAAATGGGGTGCTGCTGGCTGTTACTCCTATAGTGGCCCAGCTCATAGGAAAAGGAGACAAGAAAAGCATAACAAACTCAGTGAATCAAGGTCTCTATCTATCCCTTGCGTTAGCTATTCTTGTTATTCTCTGTGGAGTTATGTTTCTTCATCCCATCATCACATTGATGAACCTGGCCCCAGCAGTTGAACATATTACTTTTCATTATTTAGTCGGCTTGTCATTAGGTATTATTCCCTTATTTGCAGCGAATGTTTTACGTTATTTTTTTGACGCTCAAGGTTATACACGCATCACAATGATAATTACTGTCCTGGCCGTACCGTTTAATGTTCTTCTTAACTATGGATTTATCTTCGGTGGATTTGGTCTTCCTATGCTTGGTGGTATTGGTGCAGGCTATGCCACTGCTTTAACCTATTGGATCATTTTTATATTGAGCATATGGATGACGTTTCGAATGGAGGTCATCCATCAGTATAAGCTGTTTGTAAAATGGGCGGTGCCTCCTGGAAAGAGCAGCTGGCCATTGGCATTCCGATAGGTCTGTCTATCTTTTTTGAAGCCAGCATTTTTTCTGTTGTCACCTTGTTAATTGGAACCATGTTTAGCACCGTAACTATTGCAGCACATCAAATAGCCTTTAGCTTCACATCACTTATTTTTATGATCCCGTTAAGCATTTCAATGGCCTTAACAATCGTTGTGGGCTTCTCCGTTGGAGGAGAAAGGTGGAGTGCAGCCAGGGAATACGGACGTTTAGGAGTGATTGGGGCAATAGGAATCCTTGCCATTGGTTCAGTTTTCCTTTTCTTTTTACGTGAGCCAATTGCTTATCTTTATACTGATGATCGGCCTGTTGTCACCCTTGCAGCCCAGTTTTTTATCTTCGCGATTTTTTATCAGATTTCTGATGCTGCCCAATCAGCTCTTCAAGGAGTGTTAAGAGGGTATAAAGATGTAAAAGTTCCTTTTATTACAGCTTTTGTTTCATACTGGATCATAGGGATTCCTTCCGGCTATCTCCTCGCTTCCTACACACCTTGGGGCCTTTTGGTTTCTGGATTGGCATCACAATAGGTCTTACTTGTGCAGCAGCAGGATTTTTCATACGTTTAAGAGTTATACAAGCAAGGGCTGAACATCTGCCTGATGGTGAGCAAGCATTACCCTAGTGATGAACAGGATGTGAAGTCACTCCTTTTTCTAAAGAAGATTACATTTTTATGAATTTGAGAAGGCCTTTACCCAGCTCAACACAACCCTATGGTACAATTAAAAAAATTGATTCTTGGAAACTTTGAAATATATTGAGATTTTCAAAGAGATTTGGCACGAGGGGGAATGAAATTTGAAGCTTTGGTTTAAGAAGATATCAGTTATCCTTATAACCTTTATGACTCTTGGTGTGTACATTCCTCCTACATACTTGGATTCCAGCTCATCTGCTTCAGCTAAAGAAGAGAAATCAGGCAGTGATGAGCAGCATTATTCTGTCGCTGAAATAGAAGAGCATTCGGAAATCATTGCTCAGGACTATGAAGAAAACATTGAAGTGTTGGATGACGAGCATTTTATAGACATTATTGTTGAACAAGCGAAAGAACAGTCTGTAAAAAAGCTCGGTCCTAAAATTTTAAAGCAAGTTGAAGCTGACTTTATGACTGACATTCTCCCTAGTATTGAGAATGTTCTTAAAGACCTGGTAGAAGAAGCAGGGATGGAAGAAAGCAAATCCTATGTCATTACAGAAGAGCCTTCTCAAGGAAGCGGAGAAAAGATATTTAATGTGTATGATGATAAGAATAAAAAAGACATTGCCAAATTTCATGTGAGACGGGATCTTCGTCCTAAAGAAGGATATTGGTTTAATTTTCACTATCACTTACATGAAGATAACTTTGAAGAACACCATCAGATTGGAGACGTATACTGGGATAAAAACACTCCTCCAAAGTGGATGTCTTAATTGAAAGGACAAGCTGGCACATATAGCAGCTTGCCCTTTTTTTGTTTGATTACGGGTGAATTTATTTATTGCATTAATTGCTGGCAAAGCTGTTGAATTTGCTGAAGCTTTTGAGCTGCTGTTAATTCTCTCTGGGCAAAGCCCTGAAGCTGGTTTGGCATTTGCGTATCCTGTGAAAATGACTGCTGAAACTGACGTGCGTTTTGTCTTTCTGTTTGCTGCAGCTGCTGTGCCAAATGTTGGATTTGTTGAAGAGCTTGCTGAGACTGTCCGTTTTGAAACCCTTGTTGATTCTCATTGTGATTCATATGCTGAGAAGAACCAGAAGAAAAACTTTGCTGCTGCGGTGAGAATGTCTGATAATTGGAACCTTGTGCAGCCTGAGCGTTTTGCTGTCTTACTTCCTCCACATTTGTACCTGAAAAACCAGGCTGCATGGCTGATTGGGGATTGTGTTGAGTAAAGCTTTGGAATTGTGGAGCTTGCTGTCTTGAAAAGCCTTGCTGCATGCTTTGGGAATTTCCTTGCTGGTTAAATGGATGATTCATATATGAAGACCTCCTAGAATAAGATTCGTTTTATTTTAGGACATAATTTGTGAAATATACGACATAAAAAATGCTGCGTACTGAATAAGAAAAACACCTCCTGGACAGATACCCAGAAGGCGTATTTTTCATTTTCTCCTTTGTGTATTTAGTTAACAGGCAGACAATCCATTTGCCACCGCGGGTCCACAGTAGCTTTTGACGTTCAAACCCACTAAGAAGTTACCTTTCATGATAGTTGTTAATTTAATAAAGGATAAGAAGAACGCTCTTCTGTAAAGATTTTCTTTTCAATAAAACCTTGCAGTAATGAAACTGCTTCTTGGGAATCCCTGCCGACTGCCCTTATTGTTATCTTATCCTGAGCTTTTAAAAAAGCAGAAGTGCTTATGAGGCTTTTACAATTAATGACTGTTGTGCTCGTTTCCAATACAATGTAGCTGTCAAATTGATTCGCCGTTTGCACAAGCTGCAGGATCCTTTCATAGCAGATTTTCTCTTTCCCTTCAATGTTAAGTGATGCAGATGCTTCCATACGATCCCTTCCTTTCAAAGGTAAATGTAAAAAACCAGCGGCTTGAAAGAGACAGTGAAAAGAGTAAAAGTGTGGCTTACTCCACACGTGAACCGGGGAAGCAAATTACCTGTTAGTTTTAGCAACAAAATTAACAGGTGTAAGTAATTATAAGCATAAAAAGATCAAAAGAGGGTTATTTCGTAAGGAAATATTCCAATGTTTTGGAATTTGGCTGGACTCATATTGACCAGGCATTGCCATGAGATCGCCAAAGGACATAAAGATTCTTCTTACATTTCATACAGTTCTTACCTGCCAAATATGATTTTACTGATGTATTCACTTTATTTAACAGGATAATGGAATCGTGCAGAGAACCTATGTAGAAGATGCCAGATAAAAAGGAGTGGGCTTTTATATGGAGGATACAAGTTTTGCAATACATCCGGGGCTAAAAAGAAAATAGCAGGAACAGCTTTAGGGATATAGGCAATCTTATTTCTTATTCCCTCAGCGAAAATAAAAGCTTCATAGGGAAATGTGAGGCAGGATGATCCAAATTCTTTTTTACAGGGACGATATTGTCAGAATTATGATGGATCCCAAAAAAGAACCATCTTTATCTTCCAGTCATGCTGTCGTTGCGGAACCAGAAAAAGTTGACCTAAGAGTACACGATGAAGACTCGTATATCACAATTCAGTCACCTTTATTAACACTTTTTTTATATAAAAATCCATGTCGTATTAAGGCTGTGGATAAGGACGGAAGGACTTTGGTATCAGAAAAAGAAAAAAGGAATGGGCCACAGTGCAGGAGGTGAAGTGATCTGTTATAAGGAAATGGATAGAGAAGACCATTTTTATGGATTTGGTGAGAAAACCAGTTTCCTTGATAAAAGAGGAGAGAAAATGACCATGTGGAATTCAGATGTCTTTGCTCCTCACAACCCTGAGATTGATGCTTTATATGAATCCATCCCATACTTTATGACAGTAAATCAGGGAAAGGCGTATGGCAGTTTCTTTGATAACACCTATAAAACTACTTTTGACATGAAGACCTATGAGGAAACGTATTCTTTTTCGGCAGAAGGCGGGCTCATCAATTATTATTTGATGGCTGGGCCAGAGCCAAAGGACGTGATTACCCAGTACTCCTATTTAACTGGACGCATGCCCCTGCCACCCAAATGGGCGATAGGATACCATCAGTCCAGGTACAGCTATGAAACAGAAGAAGAAGTAAGGGAACTGGTTAAAAATTTTAAGGAAAAGCAAATTCCATTAGATGCGGTTTACTTAGATATTCATTATATGAATGGGTATAGAGTGTTTACCTTTGACGAAGAACGTTACCCGGATCCAGGCAAGTTAATGAATGATTTGAAAAAAGAGGGCATTCATGTTGTGCATTGTGGACCCTGGAGTCAAAACAGACCCGGAATACCCGTCCTATCTGGAAGGTGTGAAAGGAGATCATTTTTGCAAGTACGTAGATGGAAAAATGTATAACGGGGATGTTTGGCCGGGAAACAGCGCGTTCCCAGATTTCACAAATGAAAAAACTCGTAAGTGGTGGGGAGATAAGCACGATTTTTATGTGAACAAAGGAATTGAAGGTATCTGGAATGATATGAACGAACCCGCCGTTTTTAATGAAACAAAAACAATGGATACTGAGGTCATGCATGGAAACGACGGCAATCCTAAAACACACAGGGAACTTCATAATGTTTATGGACTGCTTATGGGGAAAGCGACATATGAAGGAATGAAGGCACAGTTGAAAGGGAAGAGGCCCTTTTTACTGACACGTGCAGGGTATTCAGGAGTGCAGAGGTATGCAGCAGTTTGGACGGGGGATAATCGAAGTTTTTGGGAGCACCTTCAAATGGCACTGCCCATGTGCATGAATCTAGGAGTCTCCGGAGTTCCTTTTTGCGGGCCGGATGTAGGTGGATTTGCTCATGATGCTACGGGCCAGTTATTAGCACGCTGGACACAAGTAGGAGCCTTCACTCCTTTTTTCAGAAACCACTCAGCATTAGATACCGTAAGGCAGGAACCATGGAGTTTCGGGAAAGAAATAGAAGATATCGTAAAGAAATATATAGATCTTCGGTATGTTTGGATGCCGCACCTCTACACTCTTTTTAAAGAAGCAAGTACTACCGGAATTCCGGTAATGAGACCCTTATTTTTAGAATATCCGCAAGACAAGGAAACCACCAACCTGTCAGATGAATTTATGATCGGTGACTCTGTCATCGTTGCTCCGATTCTTCAGCCTGACAAAAATCACCGAGCCGTTTACCTGCCTGAAGGAACCTGGATTGATTATTGGACAGGCGAGGAATACCGAGGATCCGATTATCATCTTGTAAAAGCACCCCTTGATAGACTTCCTATTTTCATTAAAAAGGGTGCAATCATTGCTCTTGGAGAGAAAAAAATGTCGACTGAACAGAAGGAGGAAAAAATTACTTTTCACATTTATCCTTCTTCAAATGGCGGAGAGTATTATTTTTATGAAGACGATGGAAGTACATTTAATTACAGGGAAGGAAAGATGTATGAAGGCGTTTTGAGGTATGAGGTAATTGGAAATGTTATTGATCTTACCTTTGAAACAAAAGTAAATGCTTATGAGCCTGACTTAGAAAAAGAAGTGGTAATACACAGCGAGGATGAAGAGGTAACGCTAAGGATTAATGGAGAAGAAAAAGAAAATACAGATGGGCGCTCTCGTATGATTAAAGCCAGCCTGCTGTGAAATATTTATCGGAAGGTCCCTTTTCAGGGCTTTCCGGTATTTTTTATGTATGAATAACCTTTTATGGGGCTTTACTCTTCATAGGTAATGTGAGGTTTTCATTCTGTACATAAATTGGTATAACTGGGAGGAGTCCTCACCACGTTTTGAAGCTTTTAGCGTGTCTGTTTGTGAAAATAAAATAGAATGATTTCTTTCGTACTTTTAGCTAGGAGGAATGAGAAATGACCCAAACACCCTGGTGGAAAAAAAGCGTTGTCTACCAAATTTACCCAAGAAGCTTTAATGACAGCAACGGAGACGGAATTGGAGACATTCCGGGAATGATTCAGAAGCTTGACTACATAAAGGAATTAGGAATTGATGTCATCTGGCTTTCCCCCGTATATGATTCCCCAAATGACGATAATGGTTACGATATACGAGATTACCAGGCTATCATGAATGAATTTGGAACCATGGAGGATTTTGATCTCCTCCTTCAGCAAATTCATGAACGGGGCATGAAGCTTGTAATGGACCTGGTCGTCAATCATACTTCTGATGAGCATGAATGGTTCATTGAGTCACGCTCTTCTGCAAAAAGTCCGAAACGGGACTATTACATTTGGAAAAAAGGAATAGACGGAAGAGAACCAACCAATTGGGCTTCCAATTTCGGTGGTTCTGCGTGGGAGTATGATGAAAATACAGAGGAATATTATCTTCATTTATTCAGTAAAAAACAACCGGATTTAAATTGGGAAAACCCACTTCTTCGTGAAGACATATATGAAATGATGAATGGTGGCTGGATAAAGGGGTAGACGGCTTTCGAATGGACGTCATTAACTTTATTTCAAAAGACCAGCGCTATCCCGATGGAGAGGTGAATCCTGGAAACAAGTATGCCTCCGGATCAAGCTACTTCAGAAACGGCCCAAGAATTCATGAGTTTCTTCAGGAAATGTATACGAAAGTTCTGTCCCACTATGACACCATGACGGTAGGAGAAATGCCGGGAGTTGGAGTTGAGGAAGGAAAGCTGTACACAGCCGAAGAAAGAAAAGAGCTTAATATGGTTTTTCATTTTGAGCATATGGGTCTTGGTGACGGAGAACATGGGAAATGGTCAGCCCTTTCCTGGAAGCTTACAGATTTGAAGAGAATTATGACAAAGTGGCAAAAAGGGCTGGATCAAAAAGGGTGGAACAGTCTTTACTGGAACAACCACGATCAGCCTCGGGTGGTATCAAGGTTTGGTAATGATAATGAAAAATTTCGTGAGAAGTCTGCTAAAATGCTGGCAACCTGCTGCATGGAATGAAAGGCACTCCCTATGTGTATCAAGGAGAAGAAATAGGGATGACAAATGTGGCTTTTCCGACAATTGAGGATTATGAAGACATTGAAACCTTGAATTGGTATAAGGAGCAAAAAGAAAAAGGTATCGAAGAAGCAGAAATGATGAGAGCTATTTATGCCAGGGGGCGGGATAATGCCCGTACACCTATGCAATGGAATGACAGCAAGCACGCAGGGTTTACTACTGGAGTTCCATGGCTGCAAGTTAATCCAAATTATAAGAGGATTAACGTAACGAACTCTTTAAACGACCTCATTCGGTTTTTTACTATTACAAAAAGCTAATAGAATTAAGAAAAAAGGATGAAACAATTGTTCATGGGAGCTATCATTTGCTTCTTCCTGACGATGAAGACGTGTATGCCTACACTAGAACTTACAAGGACGATATGCTTCTTATCGTTTGTAATTTCAGCTCCTCTGTTCAGACGCGTTCGTTTAGTGAGCTGGGAGAAAGGAAAGTAGATCGTATTCTTTCAAATGAAGATTCTAAACAAACGTATTCCTTAGAAAACGTGGAGCTCTCACCCTATGAGGCCTTTATTTATCGGCTGACATAACATTCGTGGAAAGACTATGGCAAGGAATGAGTGCCATAGTCTTTTTGTAAATAAAATTACCTCTGTTATTCACTTCATGATAATCTTGTTAGTATGACAGTCAGGGGAAGGAGAAAAATATATGACTAATCGTCTGGCTTATTTTGCAGTAATGCTAGGGGCAGCTTTATGGGGAAGCACTGGTTTATTTGTACAAAACTTGTATACATATGGTTTTACTCCCTGGGAAGTTGTGGCAATTCGCTTGCTTTTTTCAGCTCTGCTGATAACACTGGCCTTAGGAATATACAGACGGGATCTGCTTAGGTTTCAGTTAAAGGATATCCCGCTTTTTATTGGTACTGGCATTGTCAGCATTGCCTTCTTTAATTATTTCTTTTTTACTGTAATGGAGGCTGCGTCTGTGTCGCTGGCTGTTGTTCTTTTATACACGGGCCCGGTTTTTGTAGCAGTCATGGCTCGTTTTATTTTTAAAGAGCCTTTCACCGTGACCAAGGCCCTGGCTCTACTTGTTATGGTCCTTGGCTGTGCTTATACCGTAGGAATGCTTCCTCTGGGTTCTGAAAGCATAGGGATCATGGCCATTCTTTTTGGTATTGCTTCCGGATTTTTTTACGCCTTGTACAGTATTTTCGGGAAATTTTTAAGCGGACGATACCACTCTCTGACCATCACTGCATACTCTTTAATTTTTGGCTCTGTTTTTTTACTTTTCACAAGCCCCATTATGAGTAAAGCACACTTATTAACTGAACCAGGAGTTCTTTTAAACGGACTTGGTTTAGCTTTGTTTGCTACTGTTTGTGCTTATTTTCTTTATACAGCGGGTTTAACATATATCGAATCAAGCAGGGCTGCCATCCTTTCAATTATTGAACCGGTAGTGGCAATTGCATAGGTGTTCTTGTGTTTGGAGATATTCTTTCTGGGTGGCAAACGGTTGGTATTCTTCTGATTTTTGGAGCCATCGCCTTGACAGTGTATGGACATGTTCTCTTTAACATGGCGTTTCCACGCGAAAAAAAGACTAGAACGTTAAATGAATAAAGAGGGAACTGTTTGAGGAACAGAGAGAAAGAAGCTATTCCTGCGTTATGGTAATACCTGTATGTAGTCAGGGCATAATACTTTTAAAGGAGTATAAGGAGGTTATTACTTTGAAAGTACCGACTACCCCTTGGACTCTGCTGTCTAAGGTTTATAAAGAAGTGCTCCCCGACGTTCGTTTATGTTTAGGAAGCTGGAGGCAGCGGGCCATGGAAATCCCTAATAATCAATTACGAACCCAGGCTTTGTCCAGTTTAACGGAAAAAGCCTTTCATTGTGAAGGCGGAGCAGTTTACGGGTTATTGGCAGGTGAAGAAAGAAATAAGATTATAACATTTATTGTAGCCTATCAAACCATCAGTGATTATTTAGATAATCTCTGTGACAGAAGCACTTCATTAGATGAAAAATGACTTTAGAGCACTTCATCAGGCTATGTATCATGCGCTAAGTCCAGGAGCAGAACCTGTGAATTATTATAGGTATCGTGAAGATCAAGATGACGGTGGGTATTTACAAGCTCTTGTTACGACATGCCAGAGTGTGTTACCAGAACTCCCTGGATTTCCAAACGTACAAAAAGCGATGCACCATCTGGCGAATTATTATTGTGATTTGCAAGTGTTTAAGCATGTGGAGCCTGAGAAGAGAGTGGATCTGCTGGAGAGCTGGTTTGCCGATCATAAAGACGACTTACCTTCTATGACCTGGTACGAGTTTTCAGCATGTGCAGGTTCAACGTTAGGGATATTCTGTTTTGCAGCTTATGCTGCAAAAGATTGTTTAAGTCACGAAGAAGTATCCCAGCTGAAAGCAGGATATTTTCCGTGGGTTCAAGGTCTTCATATTCTCCTTGACTATTTTATTGACCAGGAAGAAGACAGAATGGAACAGGATTTAAACTTTGTTTCTTATTATCCAAGTGACGAAGAAATGGTTAAGAGAATGAAGCATATAAAAGAAAAGGCAGAAGAAAGTATTCGAAACCTGCCTGACTGGAAGTTTCACAAGCTCATTAATAAAGGCCTTATTGCTATTTATCTGGCCGATAAAAAAGTACAGAGGGATAAGGAGATTAAGAATAAAGCGAAACAGTTTATTCGTTTTGGAGGCCTTCCCACTCTTTTCTTTTATCTAAACAGCTGGGTATTTCGAAAAGCATAAAGAAAATGCTGTCAGGTGAATATCACTTTGACAGCATTTCTCTTTTTAAGGCTGTATAATTAACGTTTCCAGTCTCGGAGTCCCTTCAGCCAATCCCATAGCAGTCACTGAATAAGCCTGCCCTCCACTGAATTGCAAATTACGCAGAGTCATGACCGGCACCGCAGTTCCGGCAGAACGAACTTCAAGCGTGTAAGAACCGGGAGAGAGTTCAGCGTACTCCGTCACCTCACCAAAAGATACATCACTGAAAATAACTTCTCCCTCTTCATCAGTAATGTCTACAGCAGGTGCGTCTGGAGAGAGATGCCAAAACCTGACCATGGCAGCATCGGCAGGAGCTTCCTGAGCCTCTGTTACCTCATAAAAGTCCAAGTTGTCTAGCGTTCCTCCAACCGCAAAGGTGTAGTGTTCATCCTCTTCTAACGAAACAGTCCCGCTTAAAACTGGTGTTTCTGTCTGTCCTGCCTCATAAATCTCAATTTCATGCTCTCCTTCAGGGAATGTAAGATACCTGCTTAAAATTTGATAAGACACATTATCAAAAACCTGCTCTCCATTCACATATACATCAATGGCCGGGGTACCAGGAGAAGCGTGAAGGAACCTTACTAACGCTTGGTCCTGTCTTCGTTTATGGTCAAAAGAAGGACCTGGAATCCCTTGCGTTTTGGCCATTAACTGATGCATACATTGAAAGTGCAGCTTGTAGTAGTGAATATGCAACCGTGGATCTCTGTACTTATAAAAGTCTGCCATGAGGTTATAACAAAGGCACTGCTGCACAAGAGACGGGTGAAAGGGATACATAAAAACACTCCTTTGTAAAAGAATTGCCCAGAGTAGCATATGCACAAAAAGTGAGGAAGTGTTTCAAATCCCAAAAGAACTTTTTGCATGAAAAGGAAAGGAACAGGCACACTATAGGAAAAATATCCTTTACGATCCTTTTACTAAATTGAAGTTACAGAGAGGATAGAAGGTGAATACCATGAGGAATGTTTTTCTAGTATTTCTTGTGCTTTTATTATGTTCATGTAGTGGAACTGAAAAAGAAGAATATGAACCGGATATTCAAGCCAACGATACAGACCCCACTAAGAATGTTGTTATGATTATTATTGATACGATGATGGGGAGTTCCCTCGATAAAAGCATGGAAGAAGGGAATATTCCTGCTCTTGAGTTTCTGGTAAATAACGGTCAGTACTATAAGGATCTGGTAGTGCCTTTTCCCAGTATGTCAGTAACAGTGGAAAGTACTTTAGTTACCGGTGAAATGGCAGATAAACATCGAGTGCCGGGTTTATCCTGGTATGACCAGCAAAGTGACAGGGTTGTTAATTACGGGTCCACTGTTCCTTTTTGGGTAAGGAATGGTTTTTCGGAAGGGATATTTGACGTCTTCTACCGGCTGAATAACGAGCATTTAAGTAAAGATGTCAGTACAGTCTTTGAAGAATTAGAACGCCGAGGACATACTTCAGGAAGCATAAATGCATTAATATACCGGGGGAGTCACCGCCATGAACTGAACATGCCTCCATTAACGAAAGAGCTTACAGATCTTCCATCCTCCATTAACACAAGGGGACCAGACATCTTAGCCTTTGGGCAATTTGAGAAGCCAGGGATTCTAAAAAGAAAGCAGTTTAGTGATGGGGTTTTTCATCGTCTCGGCTTACATGATAAATATACTGTAGAAGTAACTCAGGAGTTAATAGAGGAAAATATCCAGCCTGATTTTATGCTTTTGTTTCTACCTGACAACGATAAAAAAATCATAAACACGGGCCTCATTACCGACGGGGCCTTGAAGCTGCGGAAGGTCATCTTCAAGACATTTTAAACAGCTATGGCAGCTGGGAGAAGGCTTTGGAAGAGAACATTTTTATCGTACTTGGTGACCATGGGGCAGATAAACTACTTCCTGAAAAGGAGGAAGTGGCCATCGATTTAGACCATTTATTGTCTTCTTTTTCTATTGCCGAACTTGGCCAGCCTGTAAGTGACGGGGACATTGCTCTTGGAGTAAATCAGAGGATGACTTATGTCTATGATGTCCATAACGAGGGAATTCTTCCTGAAGTGATAGAGACGTCGTTACAAGAAAAAGGGATCGATTTAGCCGTCTGGCAAGAGGATGGGTGGATGAAAGCTTTCAGCCTGACCACGAGGGAGAATTAAGATTTAAAAGAGGAGACGTGTGGAAGGATCGCTACAACCAAGGTTGGGAGATAGAAGGAAACGAAGAAATTCTGACGCTTGAGCTGGAAAAGGAAAAGAAACAAGTCAAGTACGTTGACTACCCCGACGTCTTGAATCAGTTGGAGTCTGCCCTTGCGAGTCATGAGACACCTAAAGTTATATTGGCGGCTAAGCCAGGACACTCTTTTCTCGCCGAAGGGATTGCTGTTCATGAGGATGGCGGAGAACATGGGGGTCTTCATAAAAATGATCTGTTAACAGCAATGGTGATTGCAGGCACAGAAAAAGAGCCGGCTTCTCTTAGAATGGTTGATCTGAAAGAATACGTTCTTGACCTCTTTGATAATGAAGAAACAAAATAAGCGGCCGGGTGAATATAGAGTCAAGAATATAGGAATCAGTGTGACCTTCCCTTAACAAATTAGAGTAAGGGGGGGTTTTTATTTACCGAAAGCCAGAGTAGAAATAAGAAAAAGCGGCGAAGGAAAGCCGCTTTTCTTATTACAATTATGTTACATTCTCTATGGGTGCCAGGCACCGAAAAACAGAATGTTATTTTCTTTTTGCTGCTTCTTTGATCATGTCTGTCGTCAGCTCGTCTTCAAAAAGATGCTCGTACTCGAACGCGAAAATTGAGTGTAGAATTTCGCTCATTAGGTCTTTTATATAAAGCAGGGCTTTAAGCAATTTGTCATTCCTCCTATAGTAAGTTTATTCATGAACGGGGAGACTGGTGCTGTATGAGGTGGAGAATCCACTTTTTTAAATCAACAATGCGCCGAAATTCAGGTGCTGTATCAGTCCCTGCAACCATCATCGGAATAAGTGAATCGTTCGAATGGAATCCCCCGTGGCTTGCTCCTCCTGCATGGGAAGGAGTACTTTCACTGATGAATTCATAGCCTGGCTTCACAGAGACTGTAATAAACTCTCCATTATGGGAATGAAGAGCGCTATATAAGCGTGCCAAAGCATCTGGAAACCGGCCAAAGGTAACTGCATTCTCATGTAGTTGTAAATCTAAAAGAGAATCATCGCCCTCGATTTCCCAGGTTTGATTGTATTCATCAACCCAGCGCCCTTCATGCTTAAATTGACAGGTTTTAGTATTACCTCCAGCAGTCACTTCAATCCATTCACCTTTTTTCCAGGCAATCATTTCTATTCTTGTATCCTTTTGGAGCTTCTCTACAAGTAGAGAAAGGGGAACCTCAGAAGGAGATAAAGTATAAATAAAGCATGACCTCAAGTTGGGAGCAAGTACCACTTGGTCTTCCTTCCTGACTCCATTTCTTAGCTTAGTGATTTTTAAGGGAGCCAACAGTTTCCGTAAGTCCACTAACGCTGTTTTACTGTCATTATTTACATGAGATTGTCCGTTATCGCCAATTAAAATCCATACCGCGCTTTCTAGAGCCTCTTCCCAGGAGGGAAAGGTATTTAGAATAGTTTCAAGCTGTTTATCCATGTCTTTAATTCCTTGTATGTCCATCGGGCCATGTTTGTGTACATTTTTATCATGGTCAGGTAAATAAACTATGGAAAAAGAAGGCAAGTTCTCATTTTCAATCAAATGAGAAAACTCCTGCACAGAAAAATTATTATTAAATCCGTATTTACTCCAGATTCTCCCGTACTTTCTTAAAGCTGAGCTGGGCAAGTCGCCCATAAACAAAAGTAGAGGCGGCGTTTGTAGTGATTTTTTTCTCACATGCTACAAAAAACGGATGAGAGAAGGAATAGTAATGGTTTGAGAAGTTTTTCCCCGGTGTATGAGAGGATTTATGGAAGCGGATGATTTTCCCTGCTCGTGAAGTTCTTCATGTATGGTTTTTACGTTTTCATTTAAGTGGGAATGATTAAGGCGGTATAAGACATCGTACATGCTCCTAGTAAGTCCTAGTTTCATCAACTCCATAATATGGGTTCCATAGTTAATAATTCTATTTTCAGTCTCGCTGTACCAGGCTAAAGCTGGTACATGATGATGGTTTGAATATTGCCCAGTCAGCAAGGTGCTCTCTACGTTTACAGACATTGTAGGGTAGGGAGCCACGATGTCTGGATAATAATAATTGGCTGTTTTCATAAAGAATGAAAAAGCAGGAAGGTTCTCTTCTTGCAACGCTTTTTGAAAAGGTTTATCCATTAATGTATCAAGCATTATCATAATTACTTTTTTGATGACGCTCTGTGGGGATTCATGCCGATCATCCTTTTTATATAATATGGCTTTCTTCAAGGTGGAAAATTACATATTTAAGCTGTCGAGTGACCTCCATTGATTATTCCTTCCGCTTAAAAAATCGGGGACCTTCAGGATGGCTGTTACGTAAAGGTAATGAAGTAAAGATTCCCAAACCCTCTAAATAAAAGGGAAGAGACCAGATTGTATGCCTTATTTAGTTTGAAACAACGGAAACAAATTATGTAAAAAAACAGCCTTTATAAAAAGGCTGAAAAGATATTTATCCAACTGAAGTGAAGACTTGAAGATGACGAGGTAAAACCGTAAACTGAAAATCTTTTACTCGATGTTCATCCCCATCCAAGTTCAGGCTGATTTGTTGAGGGATTGTAAAGGAGCCAGTTTGAATGGTTGTATGCTGAATAATGGTCGCTTTATTAGGGACCTGTAACAGCTCACAAAGAAGAACGAGCAGTAAAGCCGCACGGCTGCTAGCTTTACAAGTCAGGAGATGAAAGTGGGCATCCCTGTTTTTATTACTTTTTATCAAGCGCTCAAAGGTCCCACCCCATTTCCGTTCATGATTAAAAATAATGAAAGGTCTGAGAGCAGTTCTTGCGAAGGAAGATTAATGGAGATGGGGTGGGATTGTTTAGACATAAAAAAGGTTTTTAAGAAACAAAATACATATGCCCATTCTCCAATGTAAGCTTTCAGATAAGACGGAGTTTTATAAGTGATATCAGAAAGCCAGCCAGCTGAAGCGATATTAGCGAAATACTTATCACCAAATTTGCCTATGTCAATCGCCTTTGTCTGTCCATTTCTGATGACTTGGAATACCTCCTCCATTTGAGAAGGCATACCAATATATTTTGCAAATTCGTTGCTGGTTCCTAGAGGGATAACGGCGATAACCGGCCTATGCTGTTCTGTTGCCAGGGTTTGAAGAGAGCTGTTCACTGTCCCGTCACCACCAGCAATAAATATCGCATCCCATTTCTTTTGGCAGGCTTCTTTAATGGGGGTTTCAATATTTTGGAAGTCAGTTAACTGGTGAATCATAAGCTGGTATCCTAATTGGGTCAATCTTTCAACAATAAAAGGAAAGGCACTGTGTCTCTTTTTCTTTCCTGATTGTGGGTTATATATAAATAATGCTTTTTTGCTTAATGTTTTCATGAATATACCCCGTTTATTTTAATGAAGTATTCGTATTTTGTTCTATCAAGCATTATTTATAAAGGTTTTAAGGTGAATAATATTGACAAATAAGGAGAAAAAGAGTGGGGGAGGAACTAAAATACTGTGCAGCCAGTTTTAAAGGGAAGAAGCAATGATACAATCCAAACTCCACATGTTAAAAATTCATGTTAGGTTTTATGACATGATCACCCAAATTCATCATAAGGAACGATAAAATAAAATTTGTCGGGATTTTATTTTAAATATGTATTTTATATACAGCAAAAAGTTTCTATAGTATTGGGGTGAGAGTGTATGGAAGAACAACAGAAAATAAGCAGAAGAATATTATTACTGACAACTCTTGCAATGGTTTTCTCGTTTACTGTTTGGGCTTCTTTATCGCCCTTAGCGAATCAATTTGAGACGATTTACGGATTAACGGCAACGCAGACCAGTGTATTAGTAGCAATCCCCGTGCTCTTAGGGTCTGTTATGAGAGTGCCCCTTGGAATTCTAACTGATCAGCATGGGGGCAGAAAGGTTTTCACTGCTTTGTTGATTTTTACTATTATTCCCTTGATAGGCATTGGTTTTGCCGATTCATACTACTCTTTGTTAATTTGGGCGTTCTTTTTAGGTATGTCTGGAGCTTGTTTTGCAGTTTCCATCACCTTTGTAGCAAAGTGGACTCCAACAGAAAAGCAAGGCACGGCATTAGGGATAAATGGAATGGGGAATATAGGAACGGCTCTTGCCGGGGCCGCTTTGCCTACCATCGCTGTGGTGTACGGTGTGCAATGGGCTTTTTGGATACTGGTTGTTCCTATCGTTATAATGGCCGTCATGATTTGGTGCTGGACTCCCGAAACCCCAAAGCCAGCTGAAAAGAAAACATTAGCAGGGACACTTTCGGTATTAAAGCATAAGGACAGTATTATTTTTTCTTTTGTTTTATTTCGTAACGTTTGGTGCATTTGTAGCTTTTGGTATTTATCTGCCGACGTTATTAATGTCTCTCCACGATCTTAGCGCCGTCGACGCAGGGGCCAGAGCAGCTGGTTTTGTAATTTTAGCGACTCTTGTTCGTCCTTTTGGTGGATACGCAGGCGATAAAATTGGAGCTGGAAAAGCAATAACGGTTGTATTTATAGGGATTACATTAGGAGGATTAGTACTTACTTTTGGCTTGGAAAACATGGCTTTAATGACGGCTGCCTGCTTGCTGATTGCCCTCATGTGCGGGATAGGAAACGGAGCGATCTTTAAACTAGTACCAGAGAAGTTCCCGAAATCAACGGGTGCGGTAACTGGAATTGTCGGGGCGGCAGGAGGACTTGGGGGGTTTTTCCCGCCAATCCTGCTTGGAATGGTCCAGGACGTAACAGGTACCTATATGCTTGGGTTTCTGCTCCTGTCTATTCTGGCTCTCGTTTGTTTTGTCATTAATCTAAAACAATACGACAACACAAAATACACAAGGTTAGTAGATGTAAAAGCTGGCTCCTAGAAAAAAACGCTTAATCCTTTATTGAGATTAAGCGTTTTTTGTATGGATTAGAATCTTCTAAGTGAGAAGGAAGAATACAGACAAGAGAGAATAACATATCCAAGGGAGGTGTAGTATGAAACTGAGCTTTATGATAGCGTCTTTGTCAGCAGTTGTCGTTTTTACTCTTAGTCTGATCACGGGCAGTTGGTACTTCCTTATATATATATCAGGTTCCTTGGGTGTTATGAGCTTGTTCCTGGCTTTTTTTGTTTATTTAGATTCGGTTATGCAGGATAACAAAGAATCCTTTTTTTCCGAGTACGGAGTTAAAAAGGATAGAAGGGAGGCGGCGAAAGTACATGCAGCTGCTTCTGTTCCCAACCTGACAGTTGCACTTATATATTTATTTGTCTCCCATTTTATTTTTTAGTAAAGCTTGTTACATCTTATAGTTAATTTTGTAAAAAGCGCTCGTTTGCACTAAAAGGTACAAGTACGGGCAAGCATTCATTCTTCATTTCATTCACGGTCTCATAGCCTCAGCTTCCCTGGGAAACTCAACCTGCAGGACCTTCTGCTCATCCTCTCCCCAAGGGTCTCACACAATCTATAACGTGACTGATGCAACATTAGCCTTTACCAGTTCCTATAGGAAAAGCCAGAAATGAGGTATTTTTTTGTCTCTTCTGGCTCACAATTTTATCCTCCGGCGGGCGTTCGATTTCTTCTACTTCACTAAACTCCCTCTCTCCTTGCTATTACCTTTCCCATTATTTTATTGTAAACGCCTTCAACTTATAGAAAGAGAAGACGATAAAGCATATAAGGAGTTAGAAAATTCTATATTTTTGAAGGAGGGAGAATAATGGGGTTAAAAGGAAGGCTGCTATTACTGTGTTTGGTTACATTAATCGTTCCCATGAGTGTTTTAGGGTGGGTAAGCTACAAAACCGCAGAAGCTGAACTTACACAAGCAGGCGAGATCAATTTAGAAAACAATGTTAATCTTGCCATGGAATTAATTAATAGTGTGCAAAGTGATGTGGAAGCCGGCGGACTTTCTTCAGAGGAGGCACAGGAGATGGTAAAGGAAAGTCTGGTCGGAGTGTTGCAGGAAGATGGGAGCGCAAGATCACAGAACAAATTGACCTTGGGGAACATGGTTATTTTTACATAATAGACAGGGACGGGACACTGCTTGCCCACCCATTGTTAGAGGGGGATAACATTTGGGGGGAACAAGGAGAAGATGGCTCCTTTTTTATTCAAAATGTTATTGAAGAGGCCGTCGCCGGTGGCGGATTTGTCTCTTATGACTGGCCGCTCCCTGATAACCAGGAGCAAGCTGCTCCTAAAATTATTTATTCCAGTCTTGACGAAGAGTGGGGATGGGTGGTTGCAGCAGGCTCCTATTATGTTGATTATAATGGAGGAGCTCAGGGAGTCCTGCATGCTTTACTGCTGACGGTTGCTATTTCTACACTTGTGGGTGGAGGAATTATTTTTTATTTTTGCAAACCGCATCTCCAGGCCTGTAAAAAGAAATAGAAAAAGAGCTGACGGAAATAGCAAATGGAGTATTGAGCAAAAAAGAGCTAAGAATAACAAGAAGGGATGAAATAGGTTCTCTTGGAACGCAAGTAAACATGATGAAACAGTCTATACGCTCTATTATCGAAAATGTAAATGAAGCAGGTGAACAAGTTTCAGCAATGGCACAGGAGCTTAATGCTGCGACAAATGAAAACACGCGTGCCTCAGAACTGATCTCCTCCTCGATACAGGAGGTAAGTGATTATGCCGGAGAACAAATAGCGGCCAGCAGAACAAATTCTGGAATTATGAATGAAATTAGTAATACCATTGACCAGCTGAATAGAGAAATGACAGCTGTCCGGCAATCAAATACAAACGCCAACGCCAATACAGAAACAGGAAAAGAAATGGTGAGAACCCTTGAAAAACAAATGAAAAATCTACAGGAGACGGCTATTTCTACAAGCAAAGAAATGGAACAACTGAAAGATAAATCAGCTCAGATTAATTATATTATTACTATTATTACTGATATAGCAGATCAAACAAATCTCCTGGCATTAAACGCAGCTATTGAAGCTGCAAGAGCAGGTGAACAAGGAAAAGGATTTGCTGTTGTAGCTGATGAAGTGAGGAAATTAGCAGAACAGTCCAGCGATTCGGCTAAGGAAATCAGAGCATTAATCGGCGATATTCAGGGAGGGGTTGAAAACTCAGTCAAGGCTATTGAAGTAAACAATAAACATGTGGAAGAGTGCCAGACAACCACCGTTCACACGGGTAAAGAATTCAACAGTATAGCAGAGGCTGTGACGTTGATAAATACGCATGTAAACAAAGTAACCTCCTTACTAAGAGAGGTTGTAGGGAAGACTGGCAGATCTTTAGAAAGTATTCAAAAAGCAGAAGAGGGTGTCAGCCACACCGCACAAGAGGTGGAGCAAGTAGCTGCGGCTACAGAAGAGCAAAGCGCTTCAATGGAGGAAATCAATGCTTCAGCTGAGAATTTAAGACAAGTTTCTGAAGATATGCAGAAGACAATTAATAAATTTTCACTTACAAAATAAAAAAGGTCTTAAAAAGCACTCTCTAAAATTAAAAAGAGAGTGCTTTATTTATTTTTTATTTTGTTTCTGCTCTATAGACTGGCTTAAGATTCTTTCTTCGTGGGCTAGGGACAGACTCCAACCAATCATCGAGGCACTCCATTCTTCTTCTTTTCCAGAGAGCTCTATCTTTTGCTTCCTTGTTGAAGAGATGAGGACTGATTGTTAAGATAAGCATCGTGTTACATTACATCATTACATTTATTGGAGGTTTTATTTAATGCGTAAGTGGGTAGGAGCTCTTTCTGTGTCTATGGCTGTTATAATCTTTGGTGCAAACGAAACGGAGGCATCAAGTTCGCATACAGTGCAAAGCGGTGATACGCTCTGGTCCATTGCAAACAATCATGATGTAAGTGTCGAGGAAATTAAGAATACGAATAATAAAAGTGAGAGCATGATCCATGTTGGTGAATCCTTGCAAATTCCTTCGACTGACAATGAACAGGATCATAGCCCATCAGCAAATGAATATAGTGGTACTGCCAGTGAGGAAGATAAGCGTTTGTTATCCCAGTTAGTTACAGCTGAAGCAACCGGTGAGCCATATGAAGGTCAAGTAGCTGTGGCTGAGGTGGTACTTAATCGCGTAGAAAGCTCTAAGTTCCCAAATACTATTCAAGGCGTCATTCATGAGCAAGGACAATTTACGCCTGTTCAAAACGGATCAATTAACCAGGTCCCTACAGACACTGCAGAGAGAGCAGTAGAAGAGGCGTTGAACAATAGTGGGCAAGGGCATGGTTCTTTATTCTTCTACAATCCTCAAACAGCAACAAACTTATGGAATGCAACAAGAGAAGAGACAAAAACAATCGGCAATCACGTATTTTCAAAATAAATTCTATATCAAAAGTCACTAATCAGAGTGTTCAAAGAGAGACTGTCACAAAAGTAATTTTGCTGACAGTCTCTTTTTTGAAGAGGAAAATGAATTCTGGCTGTTTTATGCTATGTACTTGCTCCACCTGCTCTTTTATCTATTATAAAATGACTAAAAAATTTTATATTAGCCTTTAACAGGACCCAAAAAATTAATAATCACTGCTCGTAATTTTCAGACACAAGTGATAAAGTAAGTAAATGAAAAAGGGCGAATGTTATGAAAATCTTTTTGTGTAAGAAAGTAGAGGAGAGGTGAAAGAGATGGAGAAAAACCTGGTTCCATCTATTGTAAAAGATCAGCACCTTGTTAAGCGAAGAAGAGAACAAATGGTTAATGCGGCTGTCGTGTTACTGAAAAAGAAAGGTTTGACAGGATTACAACAAGAGAGATTGCCAGGGAGGCAGGCTTTAGTATTGGGACACTTTATGAATACATAGGAAGAAAAGAAGATATTTTATATCTTGTTTGTGATTCAATTTTTGAAGAAGTACGTGATCGCCTTGAGGCCAGTTTGACGAAAGGCGGAAATGGCATTGATTCACTGGAAGAGGTTATTTCTTCTTTATTTAAAGTGATGGATGAAATGCAGGACGAGGTGCTGGTGATGTACCAGGAAACAAAATCTCTCCCCAAAAATGCTCTTCCTTATGTTCTTAAAAAGGACGAGGAGTTAACAAAAATTATTGAAGAAACGATATTAAACGTTAGGGAAGCAGGCGGGATTTCCCTTTCCGATAAAGAGTGCTGGCTTTTGGCTCATAACATTATTGTCAGCGGGCAAATGTGGACCTTCAGACGGTGGGCTCTTCGAAAAACGTGCACCCTGGAAGAGTATACAAAGATGCAGGTTAATTTATTGCTGCATAAGTTGGTTTAAACAATTGGATAGCGGGCTGTCCCAAAATTTTTTCAGCTGAAATACAATGAGCTTTTACCTAAAGTCAAAAGTGCGGCATCCGTTCAAGCTTCATATCTTTCCTATTTATGGTTTCTTTTAGCCTTTGGAAAGCTTCATCTGAAAGTCATTTGAAAAAATTGCAGCGTCACTGTGGGACAACCCCTTCATGACAGGAGAGTACTAGTAGTTCCTGTTTTGATTTCAGATATTTCCCAAATTTGATAATGAAATTTTCTTAATATTATGATATAGTGAGTAAAGATAAACATCTCCTTGTACATGTAAGAAATGGTTTTTATTTACCACCAACCTGAACGATTGTTCAGTCTACAGTCATAAGAGGAGAGTACAAAGTGAGATTAGATTCGAAAATAATGAAAGCCTTTACATAGGCAGGGAGGATTGTTATGAGCAGCATTAAAGCAGATATGGCAGGGAACTTGTGGAAGGTATTAGTCGGGGAAGGGGATCAAGTCAAAGCAGGAGAAGAGGTTGCCATTTAGAATCAATGAAAATGGAAATTCCTATTGCTGCTGATAAAGATGGAGTGGTTAAGAAGCTTCTTAAGCAAGAAGGTGATTTTATTAATGAGGGTGATGATTTGATAGAGTTAGAGTAAAGGCGGGTCGAGTAATAGGCCAGATGAAATGAACATTGCCCCCCCAGAAGAAAGACAGTTAGAAATTACTTATGAACTCACTTTCCTTATATTCACACTATAGATTGAGAGAGGTGACAGTTCGTGGAGGATGTAATTAAGTTATTAAATTGTTCAATTGATAATTTAAATGAGCTGGAACGGGAAATAAAAGGATTAAATGAAAAAGAGTTAGAAACAGTAGCGTCTGCATATCCATTTAACCACCACTTTCTTGAAATGATTGATAGCTTATCCAAATGGAAGAGAGAGATTGAAAAAGTAAACACTAACTAAGGATTATTAATTATCATTTAAGAAGGATGGTGCTCAAAAGCTTTACTTTTGAACACCATCCCTTCTTTTTAGTTGAGCATGCCAAAGTCTTCTTTTGGCAAGATAAATATCACAATGAAGCCGAAGAGATGTGACCCACTTATATATGAACTCAACTCATTTCTGACTTATTAAATATAGTTTCTTCGATAGATTGGTGTATGATCGCTGTCATTTCTTTTATTTCTTGTTCCGATGCACAAAGAGGCGGCATAAAGATCAGCGTGTCACCAAGAGGACGAGACAGCATGCCATTTTTTCTCATCGTTAATGTTGTTTGATAAGCTATTCTGTCTTCAAAAGGAAAAGACTCTTTCGTTTGTTTGTCCTTTACTAGTTCAATTCCCACCATAAAGCCCAGCTGACGTACATCCCCTGTATGAGGGAGCTGTTCTATAGGTTGTAATGTTTCTGATAACACCTCTGCTTTTTTCCGCACACTATCCACGATGTTTTCTTTTTCAAACAGTTCTAAGTTAGCCAGAGCTGCGGCACAGCCAAGCTGGTTTCCAGTATAAGAATGACCGTGAAAAAGAGTCTTTAATTTCGTGTAATCATCATAAAAAGCCTGATGAACTTTTTCTGTTGTTAAGGTTGCGGCAATTGGAAGGTAGCCCCCGGTTATTCCTTTTGCAACCGTCATAATGTCAGGCTTGATGTTCTCGTGCTCTACAGCAAACATTTTTCCTGTTCTGCCAAACCCTGTGGCTACCTCATCAACAATTAATAATACGTTATATTCCCGGCAAAGGCGTTCCACTTCCTTATAGAAACCTTCAGGCATAATTTTCATGCCGCCTGCTCCTTGAATTTTCGATTCCATGATGAGGCCGGCAATTTCTTTATGATGGTTTTCGAAAGTATCTCTGAGAGCCTGCAGGGAATCTTTCATCGCTTCGCCACCATTTCCGCTAGGATGACGATATGCATCAGGAAAGGGTACTTTCAAGCTGTTAAACATCAATGGATTATATATTTTGTGAAAAAGGTCCACAGCCCCTACACTAATTGCACCCACTGTATCGCCATGATAACCGTTAGTAAAAGTTACAAATTTAGTTTTCTTGCCATTCCCCTGGTTGTACCAATATTGAAAGGCCATCTTTAAGGCAATTTCAATAGCTTCTGCTCCGCTGTCAGAATAAAACACCCTTTTTAAGTTAGCAGGAGAGAGAGCTATTAATTTTTCTGCCAGTAATGTTGCAGGAACGTTCGAGGCACCTAGCAGGGTAGAGTGGGCAATGGAATCAAGCTGATCTTTAATGGCCTGATCAATTTCCTGTTTCTTATGACCATGAACATTAACCATAGGAAGAGTATCCGTCGTAGTATTCTTTTCCGTATATATCTGTTAGCTTTACACCTTCTCCTTCTTTAATGATTAATGCATCCTGCTCGTAATCTTTCATTTGGGTAAAAGGAAGCCACAAATATTCCTTGCTCATCTCAATTAGTTTGTCTGGGTTAACCAATTGTTTTCACCTCTCAGTATGTTTACTAATTTTTCTGTTTCAATAAAAGGGGCCAGTGTTGCAAGTAAATCGCAGAGCCAATTTTTTCTTCTATCTCGCGGACTTTCGGGATCGATCCCAGCACCGGGGCAAACTGCTGAATGTATCGAATGTTTTCTTCTTCTATAAAAGTTTTTTCAGCAGGGACATTGGAGAATATAACCCCCGCTATTCTCAGGCCTTTCGATTTTGCATAATAGATCGTCTGCAGGGTATGGTTTATGGTCCCTAAATTAGGACGAGCCACGATGAGAAGAGGGAAACCGGCTTCTTTGGCTAAATCGGCCATGTCTTTCTGTTCATTTATAGGGACCGACAGGCCGCCTGCTCCTTCCATAAGAATCGAGTTGTAGTTACGAGAAAGATTTCTCATCGTCTCAAATATGACTGGGAAATCGATTGTTGTACCGACTAGCCTGCTGGCAAGATGAGGAGAACAGGGTGGTTCAAAAAGATAGGCTGAAAGATTGCTGCTGGCCTCTCTCACACCTGATTTTTTATACATCTCCACGTCAGGAGCAAGAGAGTGTCCTTCATCCTGGGAAATCGTACCCGTTTGTATTGGCTTAAAAGGCACAACATTGAAGCCTCTTTCATGCAGTAATTGATAAAGAAGACAGGTAACGATTGTTTTCCCTACTTCTGTGTCTGTCCCTGTTACAAAAAAACCATTCGCATTCATTGGCGTTCCTCCCTGAATGTAAACCTTAATATAAAATTGGTTGACAATGAAGATATAAATATTGGTTTCAAGGTTTTAAAGTTCCCTTGTCACATAAAGGTAAAGAGAATGATAGGTAGCTGGAATTCTTTGATCCTCAGTTAGGAAATTGTCATTGTATGTCTCAATCATTTCTTTAAACAAAGAAATGGATTGACTGTAATGGTGGCTGTTGCTGTTTGATGCACCGATTTCTTTTACACTTTTCAAGAACGCTTTTACATCAGGAAAAAGCTCAACGTGCCTTTCTTCTGTTCCGTGGAAGGAGAAATGTTCTTTATCTATACCGGCCTCTAACATAGCAAAGAGATCCTGTAATGAATAAAAATCCTGCTGACCTTCACTCTTTTGTTATAAGAAAGTCGTTCAACTGCCCATTTCACAGCTTGATTCAGTTCACAAAAGGTAGAGGAGCCGAAGGTGGAAAAAAGAAATAAGCCTCCCTCATTTACATGCCTGCACGTTTTAACGAGAGTTTCCGGAAGGTAATTGAACCATTGAAAAGCGGCATTCGAAATAACTAAGTCATAGGTGTTTTCAAAAGTGAACTCTTCAAAATCTGCACAATGAAAGGAAACATTATCATTGGTAACATACCTTTTTGCTGTCTCAACCATTCCTGGAGCCAGATCGACAGCATCAATTGAAGCGTCAGGATACAAATTTGCAAGCTTTTTTGTCATGGTGCCTGTCCCAGAGCCAATTTCTAAAATGGAAAGAGGTTGTTTTTCCAGTTGGTTCTCACAATAATCAAGAAGATGATTGGCCATTTTTCTTTGTACGATTGCATGGTCATTATAGGTTGCTGCTTTGTCGGAAAATCTTTTTTTTACAAGTGTTTTATTTATCATGACACGACCTCACTGGTACAAGTAATAATCTTAGCTGACGTCTCTGGTAATGAGAAAAAAGGTAAGTGGCCGCACTCTAATTCGTGAAATGTACCATCAGGTAAATGACCTGCCAGGTTGATGCCAGCTTCTATTGGTATAATCCTGTCGTATTTTCCATGAATAATGTGGACGGGAACATGTATGCAGTGAAGCTTTTCTCTTACATCTTTTTCAAGTAAATAATCAAGTCCCATCTTCAGATCAGTTAGAGGCTTGTTTCGTTGAGTTTGCTGCTTGAAAAAGGAATCTAAGGAATGTTTTTCTTTATCGGTTCTTGAAAACATTTTCCGGTGAAAGGACTCAAGGACAGTGTCTGCATTTGCTGTTAGACTGTCTCTCATTTTTTCAACCGAGCGATTACTCCATCCATAAGAAACATTGGCTGCAGAATCCTTTGTGAATCGGGGCGTTGCGCTAAAAAGATACATGTTTTCTATATTGCCAACTTTCTTTGAAGCTGCCTCGAGGGCTGCAATTGAGCCTAAGGACCAAGCAATAAGAGTAACAGAGTCGAATTTTTGCAGTGTTTCTTCAACTCTCTGGTCAATATCCTCGACAGATGAAAGATGAAACCAGGAAAGGTACTCTATATGAACCTTTTTCGGCAGGAAAGGAAGAAGAGGCTCCCAAATTGTCTCGTTCATAGCCCATCCTGTTAAAAAGATAAAAGCAGAACTCATGTTATCACCCCGAGTTCTTTTCCAATTCTTTTTATGACCTGGCATGCGCTTATCAAATCTTCATCACTGTGAACAGCCATAGTGCTTAAACGTATTCTTGCTTCCCCAGGGGGAACGGTAGGAGGTCGGATAGCAACAGCAGATATTCCTTCTTCCATAAGCAAAGAACTGAAGGTGAGCGTGGTTTCATTGTCTCCTGTCAGGATAGGAACAATATGAGAACCAGATAAACAGGTATTAAAGCCTGCTTCAGTTAGTATGCTTCGTACCAGCTTGCTTTTTTGAAGCAGGTTCCTGCGTCTTTCTTCATCTTTCTGCACTAGAGTTATAGAAGCCTGAATGGCTCCAAGAACAGAAGGAGGGAGGCCGGTAGAAAAATAAAACTCCTCATTTTATTTACCAGGTACTGAATCACAATCTGATCCGCCACCACATATGCCCCGAATGAACCTAAGGCTTTTCCGCAAGTCCCTACAAACAGGTCGATTTCCTCGTCCACCTTTTGCTGGTAGGAGTAACCCCGGCCAAAAGGTCCGTATATACCGCTGCTGTGTGCTTCATCAACAATTAAAAATGCTCCGTAATGTTTTTTTAACGTAACTATGTCCTCTATCGGGGCAAAATCACCATCCATGCTGAAAAGGCTGTCTGTAATAATAATCTTGTTTTCTATATCTTTGTCTTTTTTTAAAAGGCTTTCAAGATGGTTCATGTCATTGTGGTTATAACGTCTTTTCTTTGCTCTGCTTAAAACAATGCCGTCAATGATACTAGCGTGATTTAACTTGTCACTGTAGACAACGGCATTTCTGGAAGCAAGCGCAGATATAGCCCCTACATTTGCAGTGTAGCCGTTATGTACAATTAAAGCAGAATCACGTTGCTTCCATGATGTAATAGCTTGTTCAGTTTCTTCATAAAGTGGGTGGCTGCCCACGATGAGACGAGAGGAGGAAGCACTGGCTCCATAATCATGAATGGCTTGTAAAGCACCTTGTTTTACTTCAGGATGGCCGGCTAAACCTAAATAGTCATTAGACGAAAAGTTAAGCATCAGTTTACCATTTCTTCGTATCCACCCCTTTTCTAACGGTTTATGGGAAACAAGACTTCTTGTTAGTGACTGTTTTGCTATGTCTTCTAACTCATTATTGATAGTCTGATAGAGAGGTGACTTTGTCCTTTGCCTCATAGTTTCACCTGCCTTTTCTTCCTATCATACAAGATAAGTTAAATAATGTTAACCTTTAAATTTAAAAGGTTAACAATGAACGGTGGAACAGGTAAAAAACTGGTTCAGGAATTAGAGACCAGATCAAAGACATGGTATGATTGAATGGGAAAAATACTTACCTAATAGGCTGCCAGTGGAGGTCGCTTTATGAAACAGAAACAACAAAAGAATCAATCAAGGATAGAAGATAAGCATGTTCTTATCGTTACCTCTGTAGAGGCTGAAAAAGAGGCAGTAAAACGAGGGCTTCAAAATACCGGAAAATTTACTGTCATTACAGGAGGGGTTGGCCCTATGGCCGCAGCGGCAAGTACTGCGACAGCTATTGCCGCCCACCCATATGATTATGTAGTTGTAATGGGTATTGCAGGCGGCTTTAAAGGGAGAGCACCGGTCCGGTCTATTGTTGTGGCGACAGAGTTAATAGCTTCCGATATGGGGGCGGAAACAGAGGATACGTTTTTAAGCCTTGATGACTTAGGCCTTGGTACTTCTTCCATAGAAGCCGATCGTGCTATATCGGAAGACCTTGCCCTTTGCTTTAACCATAGGCAGGTTCCAGTATACCGGGGTGCTGTTTTAACTTCTGCGACCGTTACGGGAACGAAACAGAAAGAAGAGGTACTGAGGAGACGTTATCCTAATGCTGCAGCTGAAGCAATGGAAGGGTTCGGGGCAGCTACTGCTGCCGCGCAAAGGGGCATACCAATTCTTGAAATCCGCTCTATTTCTAATGAAGTTGGGCCAAGAAACAGAGAGGCCTGGGATATAAAAGGGGCGCTCTCTTCCTTAGAGACAGCTGGCGCAGTTTTAAAGGAGGCTTTTCTAAAATGAATATTGCATATTCACCATGTCCAAATGATACATTTGTATTTCATGCCTGGGCTCATGGATTACTTCCTGAGGCACCAAAGCTTAATGTTACATACGCTGATATTGATAAAACAAACCAGTGGGCTATGAATAAGGAAGGGCCTGAGATTATGAAGATTTCCTATGGAGCCCTCCCATGGGTATTAGACGATTACAATCTGGTTCCTTGCGGAGGTGCTCTGGGAAGAGGGTGTGGGCCTCTCGTTTTGTTGAAAGACCAAAGTGAAAACCCCGCTTCCCTTTCTGGAAAAAAAGTTGCTGTTCCTAGTGAGAGATCGACAGCTTATTTGCTATTTCGTTTATGGGCCGCGCAAAACGTCCCAGATGGATTGGGAGAAATTGTGGTCCTTCCTTTCAATGAAATTATGCCAGCAGTCCGAGACGGGAAAATTGATGCCGGGCTTGTGATACATGAAGCCAGGTTTACATATCAACACTACAATTTATCCTTGATGGCAGACTTAGGAGAGTGGTGGGAAAAGGATACAGGCTGCCAATTCCCTTAGGAGCGATTATTGCCCGTCGTTCCCTTAACGTGGATGACGTAACAAAATGGATCAGAAAATCGGTACAGTACGCCTGGTCCAATCCTGCTGAGTCTGATGCATACGTTATGGAGCATGCTCAGGAAATGTCTGCTGAAGTAGCAAAACAGCACATTGACTTATATGTAAACAAGTTTACTGAAGACTTAGGAGAAGAAGGATATGCTGCTGTAAGAGCTTTATTAGGAAGAGCTGCCAAAGAAGGACTGGTACCGTCTATAAAGGGAGGTTCTCTGTAACAGACGAGAATAATCCGGCTTCCTTAGAGAAGAAGCCGGATTATCCTCCGGTTGTTTGTAGAAAAGCGTGTACGTTTAGATGTGAGGAGCTGTTTCTTTCCACTGTTTTCTTTGTGAAGCCTGGAGATAGACAGCCCCGGCACCGGCTATGAATGTAAGAACTGCTGAGAGCAGGAAAGCACTTAAGTAGGACTGAGTATAGTCAATAAGAAAGCCTGTAATAATTGGAGAAATAAGCTGCCCTATGCTGAATAGCAAAGTAATAAATCCCATAGCTACCGGCACAAATTTAACCTGACATAATCTCCCGCGCTTGCGTTCATTATTGTGGGAACGCCCCAGAGCGTTATTCCGTATAAAAGAACCTGTACCAAAATAAGCCCGCTGTGGGTGGAAATGCTCAAAAACACCAGCATAAAAAACTGGATAAAATAAACGAAAGCAAGAGCCGGCATTCTCCCAATTTTGTCAGAGACGGAGCCCCAAATAAAGCCGCTGACTATACTGGCTGCTCCGGCAGCAGCAAAAAACAGTCCAGCCTGGCTGCTGTTAAACCCTCTGTCGACAATGAGGTAATCAACGAGGAAGGTAGAAAAAATTAAGTAGGCAATTCCCCACAAGAAATAGAGTATGCCAATAAACCATAAGGTCTTATTGCGATACACAGTATCTGTTTTTAAAACTTCCTCCGCTTCCTCACGAGCGGCCGGGTTCTTCTTTTCTTTACTGGAAGCTATGGGACTCAGGTTGATTTCAGACGGAGTATTCCGTAGAAAAAGAACATGCAAAACGGCGATTATAATTACTGTGATGGATAAGATATACCAGCTGAGCCGCCATCCTGAACCGTCAGCAATGTCAACGATAACTGGAACCACAATTCCGCTGAATACAATGCCAAAGCCTGCTCCGGCCATGACAATTCCCATTACCATTCCACGCATTTTAGGGGAAAACCATTGGCCGATTAACCCGAGGGACGGGACATATGCTCCACCGCTTCCTACCCCAATGAAAAAGCAGCCGATGTAAGCATGAACAAAGGATGAAGCATTTGCAGTAACAATCATTGCTAAACCAATAAGAAGCAAGGAAAATATAATGACTCGTTTGGCTTGAAACCGAATGACAAAATAACCGACACTAGTAACTGAAAGTAAGTATCCTAGGAAGATGGATGAGGCAATGAGCCCGGTTTCACGGTAATCAAAGTGAAGGCCTTCTCTCATAAATGGAAGAATGGCTCCAAAGGAAAAACGCCCAAATCCTAAGCAGGCAAACACACTGAGTACGATTAGAAACAGGATCAGCCACCCTTTATGTACGCGCATAATTCTCAGC
Source organism: Thalassobacillus sp. C254 (assembly GCF_001310615.1). Lineage (NCBI taxonomy): Bacteria > Bacillati > Bacillota > Bacilli > Caryophanales > Bacillaceae > Thalassobacillus > Thalassobacillus sp. C254. The sequence continues at coordinate 33,103 of NZ_BAXQ01000010.1, forward strand.
TCCTTACATACTAAGAATAGGTATAATGTGCTGGATTGTCCATTCTTTTAAGCAAGGTTTTGGCAGAGAAGAAGAACGGGTTAAATTTAATTTAACTTTATATGGGAGGGAAACGTAATGGATGTACTTGAAGCAATTAAAACAAGAAGAAGCACAGGCCTGGTTTCACAGGAGCCTGTACCTGAGAGCCTCATTGAACAAATACTTGAAGCAGGAACCTGGGCCCCAAGTCATCACCAGACCGAGCCGTGGAAGTTCTTTGTCATGACAGGGGAGGGGAGAAAACCTTTAGGAGAAGTGCTGGCAGACATTGCAAAAGAGGGAATGGACGAACCTTCTTCAGAGGAAAATGTAAAAAAGCTTGAGAAAACAAAAGAAAAGCCCTTCAGAGCCCCTGTAGTGATAGCAGTTGCTGTTGAACCTAGCGATAATCCTAAAGCGATTCAAGTGGAAGAGTACGGTGCTGTATTTGCTGCCACTCAAAATATGCTTCTAGCTGCCATGCTTTAGGGCTGGGAGGGTTCTGGAGGACAGGAAAACCATGCTACCATTCAAAAATGAAAAAGCTTTTTGGTCTTTCTGAAAATGGCGATATTCTGGGTTTTCTTTACATCGGATATCCTCAAAAAAAGAACCCTGAAGGGAAAAGAAGACCTTACCATGAAAGTACAAAGTGGATACAAAAGGAAGATGATTTCAATTAACCAGCAGGGCACTTCCTGCTTGCTTTGATAAACTGTTACTCATTGACAACATAATACCGAGGAGTGGAAGTCATGTCCGAACCGATTTTAGATATTACCCAAAACCCACATAAGAAAGCAAAGCCGGATCCTGAACATTTGAGCTTCGGAAAAGTTTTTACCGACCATATGCTTACCATGGAATTTTCCAGAGATAAAGGGTGGCATAGTCCGCAAATCGTCCCTTATGAACCTGTGTCTCTTGACCCGGCAGCGATGATCCTTCATTACGGACAAACCGTGTTTGAAGGCCTTAAAGCTTATCGGGGGGCTGATAATCAAATCCTGCTGTTCCGCCCGAAAAAGAACTTTGAACGCTTAAACCGTTCTAGTGACAGGATGAGTATCCCTCCTGTCAATGAAGAACTGATGCTGGAGTACTTAAAGCAGCTGATCAGCCTTGAAAAAGACTGGGTACCGGCAGCGGAAGGTACCTCCTTATACATTCGCCCTTTCATTATTGCAACTGAACCAAACTTAGCGGTCGCGCCATCCTATTCGTACACGTTAATGATTATTTTATCCCCGGTAGGTTCCTACTACCCGGAAGGGATACATCCAGTCAGCATTAACGTAGAATCTGAATACACAAGAGCAGTGAGAGGCGGCACAGGAACGGCGAAAACAGCCGGGAATTATTCAGCTGCCTACAAGGCTCAGGAAAGGGCAACAGAAAAGGGACACGCTCAAGTTCTTTGGCTTGATGGCGTTGAAAAGAAATATATTGAAGAAGTAGGCAGCATGAACGTTTTCTTTAAAATCAAGGGTGAAGTTATTACTCCCGAGCTCAGTGGCAGTATTTTAGAAGGGATTACCAGAACTTCTATCATTGAGATGCTGAAAGATTGGGAAATACCTGTAAGTGAAAGAAAGATCACCATGGAAGAAATCCACCAGGCTTATGAGGAAGGAACCCTGGAGGAAGCGTTTGGTACTGGGACGGCAGCTGTCATCTCGCCAATCGGTGAGCTTCATTGGGAAGACAAAGCGATGGTCATCAACCACAGACAGACAGGCGAATTATCCAGATCCTTATATGATACGTTAACAAGTATTCAAACGGGCAAGCTTGAAGATCCTTACGGATGGACAATAAAAATAGACTAAAAAAAGAACGAGGTGATAAGCCTCGTTCTTTTTTTATGCCCAGCGTGTAAGGTTAATGAAAGAAACGACTGATAAATGATAATAGCATGATCCCGGCAATTACAAAGCAGACAATGACCAGGACTTTTTCTTGATCTGTCGTTTTCTTTCCCTGTTCTGTATTTTCATTCATATAATAACCTCCTGTCATAAGCGAGTGAAAACATTGCCGTTATCTGCCACGTGCGTATTCAGCATTAAAGATAAACAGTCTCATTAAGAGAAACAGAGAAGGCACGAGAAGAAGAAGACCTGCAAGGAAAGCAAGAATAAGGGAGATACCCATTTCCGGACTGGTGATATTTTCATAAATGGTAATATGCGGGTAGAGAATGTAGGAAGATGAGTGTATCCATAACCAAAAAATGCAAATCCATATTGGAAACAAACGAAGAGAAAAGCAGTCCCCATAAATTTTCTTTTATATATACAGAGGATCGCTGCTAAAAATGCCAGCAAAGATAATACAAACAACCAACCTTCCTCCACCATAGCCTGAAAATGATCAGGATTATGGGTGCTTAAGGTTAAAAACACTAAAAAGCTCAAAAAAATGGTAGGTCCTCCCCAAATTAAAAGAAAATTTCCTCATGAGTTCAAAGGCATCCTTATCTTTCGCTACGTTGGCGTAATAGGTTAAAAATGAGGCACTGATAAAAAGGACACTAACAATCGCAAGCATAACGACAATCCATGAATACGGACTTACAAACAGTTCACCTAGAAGCAGCTGGACATTTGAATCGTCCACTGTGATGAATCCACCTTCTGAAATGGTTAAGACAGTTGATAAAGCTGCTGGGATCAAAAGCCCTGTAATACCGTACAAAAATAAATATACGTTGCTTTCTCTGGCACCATAGTTCGCAAACGCATAAAATGACCCTCGGATAGCAAGAAGCACTAAAGCAATGCTGCCTGGAACAAGTAGAGCCGTTCCAAAGTAAAAGGCTGAAGCCGGAAAAAAACCGACCAGGCCAATCATAAAAAATACAAGGAATACATTGGTGACTTCCCATACAGGCGAAAGGTAACGGTCAATCACCTGCCTGATTGTATGCTTTTTGTTTGTCACCTTGGCATAGTAGGAATAAAACCCAGCTCCAAAATCTATCGAACCGATAATCAGGTATCCATATAAAAACACCCACAAGACGGAAATACCGATTGTTTCTATCACACCGAGCACCTACTTTTTCTATAAAATAATGTTTTGATTTTCGATTTCTGATTCCACGGTCTTCTTTTTAAACAAGCGGATCAGAATGATAGGCAGTAATATAGCCAGGGCTAAATATAAAGAAGAAAAAAGAAGAAGCATTTCAAAAACGTGTTCAGAGGTAGTAGCCGCTTCTGCCACAGTCAGATACCCCCGTAAAATCCATGGCTGTCTGCCTGCTTCAGTCATAATCCATCCAAACTCAATAGAAAGAATAGAAAGAGGAGCACAAATGATAATGGCTCGCAGCAACCACTTGTTTAACGAGTTAAACCGATTAAAGTAATAAAAAACTAAATAGGCAAAAGCCACGGCAGCAAGAAACATACCAATTGTTATCATTAGGTTAAAGAAATAATGGATATAGAGAGGAGGCCAAAGTTCTTCAGGAAAATCGTTTAACCCAATAACTTCAGCTGTCGGCCGGTTAAACGCCAAGATACTTAGTGCGTAAGGAATACGTATACCAAACTTTACTTCCTGCTCATCAGGGTCCAGAATTCCTCCTAACAATAAGGTGGCACGATCCTCTGTTTCAAAATGCCATTCCGCAGCGGCCAGCTTTTCTGGCTGATAAACTGCGAGGAATTTTCCTCCAATGTCTCCATTTACAATAGTGGCAATCGAAAATACGAAACATCCAATCATGGCTAAGTGAAGAGCTTTTTTGTAATAGATGTGTGTCTTTCCTCGAAGGATATGAAAAGCTGCGATAGCAGCTAACAAGAAAGCTCCGGTTAAATACGCGGTGGTAAGTACATGGGAAACCTTAGAAGGCATCGCAGGGTTAAACATAGCTACTAAAGGCTGGACGTTCATAATTGTACCTTCTGCCAGATCAAATCCTTGAGGAGTATTCATAAAAGCGTTCACACTTGTAATAAAAAAAGCAGACGCCGATGAACCAATAATGATGGGAATGGATAAAAGCCAGTGGTATATAGGATTTTGAATCTCTCCCACGTATATAAATAAATCCCCAGGAAAATAGCTTCAAAAAAGAAAGCGAAGGTTTCCATAAATAAAGGGAGACTAATAACATGACCTGCGGCCTGCATGAAGCTTGGCCACAATAATGATAATTGAAACCCGATGATTGTTCCTGTCACGACCCCAACGGCTACTAATATCGTGTATCCTCTTGTCCACCGGCGTGCAAGCAATATGTAATGGGGGTCTTTTTTTTTGATTCCAACCAGTTCAGCAATGGATATAAAAATTGGCAAGCCTACGCCAATGGTAGCCATCACAATATGAAAGGCCAGGGTCACAAATGTTAATAATCGGCTTAGCACTACCGGATCATCGATCATTCTTTTCCTCCTCCATTGTATTCTCTGTGGCATACGGCTCCTTAGATCTGCTTACCCAAAAGAAAAAAACAGCTAAAGAAATGAAAAATTACCATGACGGGCAAGATCATAATCATGAAATTATTGATCACTGTACCATCCTCCTCTTAATGCTCTTAGTATGACTGCATAAATGTGGAAATATGTAGGGTGAGAAAAATCAGGATAGTGGGAGAAGGTTTGTTGCATGTGATGAACTGAATAAAGCTTTCTTTCATTAGAGAAAATAAAAGGGGTTGATCAGGAGGTGAAACGATGAGGAACTCATTTGCCGATCATGAAGCAATGGAAGCCCATGAAATTCTGAACTTCAAGACCGTCTGTCTGTTAAAGGCCAAAATGATGCAGGGTATTGTCTTTGATCAGGATTTGCGGGCGTTGATGGAACAGGATGTTCAACAATCAATTCTAGATATAAAGGAACTGGAGCGTTTGTATAAGGAAGGAAATATGCAGTAAAGGAGAAAAAAGGATGAATGAAGATTTTTTAGACCCGATTAATGCTGTTGGAATGCCTGATCAGGCTGATTCAGCTATAGCCTTAGATTTTCTGTTGACTGCTAAAACAGGGGTAAGATATTATTCTATGGCTTTAACAGAAACAGCAACACCAGAGTTAAGGACAGCATTAATTAATCAAATGACAGCCGCGATTAACCTTCATGGGCAAATATCACAGCTTATGATGAATAAGGGATGCTTAGGCCGTTTGATGTGAAAGAGCAATTTGAACTAGACATAAAATCTGCACAAACAGCAGTGGAGATAGCAAATTTAACTCTCTTCCCTAATGATACAGATCGGTTAGGAACGTTTGCGACTCCATATGAATAATTAACCTGTAGGAGGAAGAGGAATGAAAGCAGTGACATATCAAGGATCAAGGATGTAAGAGTCAAAGAAGTCCCTGCACCCAAAATCGAAAAACCAGATGATATTATTGTCAAATTAACCACAACTGCTATATGCGGCTCTGATCTTCACCTTATTCATGGAATGATTCCAAATTTTCCAGAAGATTATATTATTGGCCATGAGCCACAGGGTATTGTAGAAGAAACAGGTCCGGAAGTAACCAAAGTTAAAAAAGGGGATCGGGTCATCATTCCTTTTAACGTCAGCTGTGGAGAATGCTGGTTTTGTCAGCATGAATTAGAAAGCCAGTGTGATAATTCAAATGAAAATGGGGACATGGGAGCTTATTTTGGATACTCAGATACAGCAGGAGGGTATCCGGGCGGACAAGCTGAATATATGAGAGTGCCCTATGGAAATTTCGTTCCTTTCAAAATCCCTGAAGATAGTGAAATTGAAGATGAAAAGCTGGTTCTCCTTTCTGATGTCATGCCCACGGCCTATTGGAGTGTTGATAACGCCGGGGTGAAAAAGGGAGATACAGTAATTATTCTTGGGTGCGGACCTGTCGGCCTTATGGCTCAAAAGTTTGCCTGGCTGAAAGGAGCAGAAAGGGTCATAGCCGTCGATTACGTGGATTATCGTCTTCAGCATGCCAAGCGTACAAATAATGTAGAAATCATAAACTTTGAGCAGCAAAAAGAAATAGGGTTACACTTGAAGGAAATGACCAATGGCGGTGCGGAAGTAGTAATTGATTGTGTAGGCATGGACGGTAAGATGACTCCCCTTGAATTTTTGGCGACAGGAATGAAATTACATGGCGGTTCCATGAGTGCGATTACTATGGCAGCTCAGGCTGTGAGAAAAGCAGGTACTATTCAATTAACGGGCATATATGGAATGCGTTATAATGCTTTTCCTCTTGGCGATATATTTCAGCGCAACGTCAATATAAAAACAGGCCAGGCTCCAGTGATTCATTATATGCCTTCCCTTTACAAAATGATTGCTGAAGGAACAGTCGATCCTGGGGATATTATTACTCACGTTCTGCCGTTAGAAGAAGCAAAACATGGGTATGAGGTGTTTGATACAAAAACAGAAGAGTGTATAAAAGTCGTATTAAAACCGTAAAAAGAATTGATGTAGAGAGTATCTCTGGTGCCCAGAGGTGCTTTTTATTTATTTTTTAATGGCTTTGTTACATTTTGCTGGTGATTTTCGTTAAAAGCCGCTCGCTTGCATATAAAGGTACACGTGCGGTACCAGGTGTCTCGAAATTTTGTCAATCAAATGAGTTAAAAAACAACATAGAGCCTCTTTACTAGCAAAGGATAATGTGTGATAAACTTCACATCATCTTTATAAAGGAAAAGATATAGTACTTATATAAGCTTCCATGTAAGAGGAGCTTGTAAATGGTGAACTGGTAAAGGAGAGATTCTAATGGAATTTGTCATAAGAGGTAAAGGAATGGAAGTAACAGAGAGCTTAAGAGAGTATTCTTTAAATAAACTCCAAAGAATTGAAAGATTCCTTGATCAAGCAAATGAAGCTGTTGTTCATGTAACGTTGAAAGTGACTCGGAATCAGCAGGGAGTGGAAGTTACAATTCCAAATGCGCCTATCATCCTTAGAGCTGAAGAGATGAACAAAGACATGTATGCTGCGATTGATGCTGTTATTGAAAAATTAGAACGTCAAATGAAAAAGTATAAAACTAAAGTTAACCGTAAATTCAGGAATGACAACAGCTTAAAAGCAATGAACAGCGAGGAGTATGGAGGAGGACAAGCTGTCCTTACAGAGGATCCAGAAGAAATTATACGGAAGAAAAGATTTGCATTAAAGCCTATGGATGAAGAAGAAGCAATTCTTCAAATGAACATGCTTGACCATCAATTCTTTGTTTACAAGGATATGGAAACAAATGAAACGAACGTCGTGTATAGACGTCATGACGGAAGGTACGGTCTTATACAGGGAGCGTAAGTATGATAAAACTAACTACAAACTCCTTTTGCTGTGAGAAGCTCTTCTCACAGCTTTTTTACATAACCTGTGAAATGTACCCTGGGGGCTCTTCGGCTCACTCAATTCCCGAAGACATTTTGAGCTCTACAATCAAACAATGCCTACCTAACAAAACCTTATAAAAATAGCCCCCCATTTACTAAATGAGGGACTTTTAAGTTTCTTTTGCTCTAACGTCTTACGATCAAAACATCACGTTTTGCGTTTCTGGCAACTTGTTCAGAAACGCTGCCGATGACAAATCTTTCTACGGCTCCCAGCCTGTTGCGCCGACAACAATCAAATCAGCCTGCCATTTGTCTGCAATTTCTCTGCCGAGCATGACTTTAGGGGAACCAAAATCCAGGGAGGTTTCTACATTCTCGATCCCGCTTTCAACGGCTTCTTTTTTATATTGATTCAAAAGCTGCTGTCCTGTATCTTCTATCCAGTTAGTGAAATTAGGCTGTACGGCTCGATTCGAGAAAAGGAACGCAGGTCCACAACATGGGAGATGATGAGACGTGCTTTAGACTTTTTGCTAATCTTTAACGCCTTTTCGAAAGCATGTTTTGCCCCTTCTGAGCCATCAACAGCTACTAAAACATTCTTATATTGTAAAGTCATCTTTGTTTCCTCCTATGAAAAATGGTATAAACTAATCAGTAGACTTACGAACAATTAATACGTCGCAATCAGCACGACGGGCAATGTTTTCCGAAACGCTGCCAAGAAAGATCCGCTGTGCTGCATTAATGCCTGTAGCCCCGACTATGATTACGTCAGCTTCATGTTTTCTGGCAATTTCTGTTGGTATTTTCACTTTGGGTGTTCCATACTCAAGGACGGTTTCCACGTTGTTGATTCCACTATTGATTGCTTTTTCTTTATAATTTTCAAGCAGTTCTTCACCGTATTTTTTAGCTCTGAGAAATGCGGCGTCATCATATTGTTCGAGGGAAGAGGTAATTCTTGTATCTACGACATGGGAAATGATCAACTTAGCATCGTTTTCTTTGGCCAGCTCAAATCCTTTTTTGAGGGCTTGAAAGGATTCTTCTGAACTATCAACAGCTGCTAGAAGCGTTTTATATTCTTGGTCCATGTTTACTGCCTCCTTATTAAAACTCTCTATACACATATTATAAAAAAAGAGAAGGGAGCAAGGTGTGAGATCTGTCACACTTTATGGGTTTTAATTTTTGTGACCAGAAGTATATTTTGAGGCATCTGACTCTTCATTGATTAAAAAACTATGATCATTTAAAGTAATAGAATATATTAGTAAGGAGAAATTATATGAGTGAAATAAAAGGTAAGCTAGAAAATGGGAAAAATGCAGTAGGAGATAAACCTGAGATTTGTGTCCCCTTGATTGGTAAGGATGAGCAAGAAATCATGCAAGAGCTTGAAAAGATAGTGAAAGATAAACCAGACATTATAGAATGGCGGGCAGACTTCTTTAAGGACTTATCTAATGTTGAAAAAGTAATTTCCACCCTTCAAAAAATCAAAGAGAGTGGGAATGAAATACCCATTTTATTTACGATTAGAAGTGAAAAAGAAGGAGGACAACCTGCAAGAATTGGGGAAGAGGAGAAAATAGAAGTGTTTGCACAAGTTTGTGCAAGCGGATACGTTTCTTTTGTAGACTACGAATTAGCCAATAATCATGAAAGTATAGCAAGGCTTAGGCGTGTTTCGAAGGAAAATGGTGTTAAACTGCTCATTTCCCACCATAACTTTGAGGAAACCCCGGAATTGTCAGAAATGATCTCCACATGTAAAGAAGCAGAATTATTACAGGCTGATATTGTTAAAATTGCTGTGATGCCAAATAATATGGATGATGTTCTTTTGTTGTTGGAAGCAACAAATAAATTATCTAAAATGTTAAGTGTCCCGTTAGTAACAATTTCAATGGGCAAGTATGGAGCCATAACAAGGATGTTAGGATGGGTCTTTGGTTCAACAATCACTTTTGCAGTTGGGGAGCAGAGTTCAGCACCGGGCCAAATACCAATAGAGAAACTTAAAGAAATGATCAAACTAGCAGATGAATCAATGTCCTAACCTTTTATACCTCCTATAGTTGGAAAAGACTATTTCCAGCTAGGGAGGTTTTTGTTATGAAAACAAAACAAAAAGAACTCAATTGGATAATTCCAATGTAAGTTCTCTATTAAGAAAAGTAATAGAGTTTTGTATAAGAGTTATGCAGAAAAGACAGAAATCGTTTCACCCAAAAGTAAGTAAAGCTCGTTCTCTAACTCTTTCTCTGTTGCCTGATACAGCTGTCTGCCATCAGACATTTTATAAATATTGTGGTGCAAAAGGATATCAATCATTTCATTTTTATTGATGTAGTTTGATGTAACAGTAAAAGACATAGAAACCATACCCCTAATATGTAAGCGCTTTCAATTTAATTATAGTTTATCTCTATGAACCTGTCAATTTGCAATTACAAAAATTAGTAAATGAATATATTATTTTCTTACTTCCATTTTTTTCTTAGAAAATTTTATTAGCTTCCTAATAAAAAAGAATAGCTTCTATTACCATATATTTATGATGATTATCTCATTTACATTAGGAAAAGAAAGGAGTATACTCATTAATTGTTTAGGAGGCTAACTATTTATGAAAAAGTTAGAGGAAAATTTGAGCTATAACATAGGAGTGCTGGCTCACCTGTTGCGTAATCACTACAACCAGGTATTGATGAGTTTTGATCTGAGTTTTTCGCAAGCTAAAGTTCTTTATTTTTTGCATGAGTTTGGTGAGCAAAGTCAATCTTCTCTGCAAAAACGGTTATATATACAGCCTTCATCTATGAATGGACTGGTAGAATCAATGGTTAAGAAAAACCTTATTGAAAAAAAAGAAAGCCAGCTTGACCGAAGGACAAAACTCATTTCTTTGACCGAAAAGGGAATAGAAACAGAAGGAAGACTGCGAGAAGTAAGAGAAGAGGTTGAAACCGACCTTGTGAGGGACTTTGAGCCGGCAGAAAGGGAATTGCTTCTTAGCTGGCTTAAGAAAATGACTCTGAGAATGCAGCAAAGAAACGGACAGAATGAAAAGGAGTTTAAGTAATGAAAAAGCAAAGTGACCAGCTTGGAACTGAACCGATTCCCAAGCTATTAAGAAACATCTCCGTCCCTGCTATGATAGGGATGTTTGTCATGGCTTTATATAACGTAGTTGATACAATCTTTATTTCTCATGGGGTTGGTCTGGACGCAGTAGCAGGAGTGACGATTGCCTTCCCTGTTATGATGATTATGATGGCTGTAGCAGCGGCTTTTGGAATGGGTGGTGCTTCGGTCATTTCACGGCGGCTTGGAGCCCAGAAAAAAGATGATGCCGATAAAGTATTAGGAAATATCCTGTTTATGATTCTTTTGATAGGGGCTGTTTCCTTTATAGGAGCTTTCACGATCATTGAGCCGCTTGCTCAATTGTTCGGAGCAACTCCCGAAGTTCTTTCCTATGCAGTAGAGTACCTGTTTCCGATTCTTATTGGGTCCGTTTTCTTTGCTTTTGGTTTTACAGCAAATGCCATTATTCGATCAGAAGGGAATTCCCGTTTTGCCATGTTGACGATGGTCATCCCTTCGATTCTAAATATTATTTTAAGCCCCATTTTTATATTTGTATTTAACATGGGTGTAGGCGGGGCTGCAATAGCTACTGTTTTGTCACAAGGAATTATTAGTGTCATTGTTCTATGGTATTTCCTTACAGGACGGAGTACATTAACGATTAAGATTGAAAACCTGCTTCCTCAATGGGTGATTATCAAGGAAGTGTCTGTTATAGGGTTTCCGGCTTTTGTCCGTCAGTCATCAGGAAGCGTAATGATGATAGCAATAAACACAATGCTAATCCGTTATGGCGGTGAATTCTATGTCAGTGTGTTTGGTATTGTTCAAAGAATAGCGATGTTTACGTTGATGCCATGATGGGGATTCTTCAGGGAATGCAGCCTATCGTAGGGTATAATTACGGAGCAAAACAATACGGGAGAATGAGGGAAACCATTCTCCTGAGCTTTAAAGTTGTAACTGTTATATCAACTTTTATTTTTGTTCTAATGATTGCTGTACCTGCCCCATTTATGAGAGTCTTTACAAGTGACCCTGCAACGATAGAATCCGGTGTGGAGGCTATAAGAATTATGTTTGCTGCAGCCTTTTTGATTGGGGCGCAGGTGTTAAGCGGCGGATTATACCAGGCATTGGGCATGGCAAAACCAGCTCTTGTGTTATCAATGGCAAGGCAAATATTGTTTTTGATTCCTTTGGTCCTTATCCTGCCATCATTTTTAGGGGTGTACGGTGTATGGATAGCTTTCCCCCTTGCAGATATCCTTGCTTGCGCACTAGCTGCCATTTTCTTATGGAAAGACAGAGAGTTGTTTTTTAAGAAAAAAGACAAAGATCATACAATGGAACAGGAAGCAAAAGCCTAGAATAGTAATCAAATAAAAGCTGAATATGAATCTTTCTAAGGGCCGGTCCCATATGAGAACCGGTCCTTTTCATGTAAGGACCAAAGCAGGTTTTCTCCCATTAAGGGAGAGAAAACGACAAGGAATTTAGATTTACTATAGACAAAAAGCAGAAAAACAAATAAAATAAATATTCAGAATAATTTTTCAAATCATAGGGAGGGCAGCAGGAAAGGTAAGGAAATAATCTGGGTGATTGTTAAAAAACGTAAGAGAAGTATTCATGCCCTTTTGGCTGGCTTTAATATTTCCTTATGAATAAGAAAGGGGAAGAGACATGAGCAATCTTAGGGAGAGAGCTTTAGCTCTGCACAAAGAACATAGAGGAAAGTTACATGTGAACGTTAAAATGCCTGTTAATGATGGAAATGATCTTAGCCTTGTCTACTCCCCTGGAGTAGCTGAACCGTGTAAAGAAATTGCCGAGGATCCTGAAAAAATTTATGACTATACGAGCAAAAGTAATCTAGTAGGTGTAGTCTCAAATGGTTCGGCCGTTTTAGGATTAGGAAATATTGGGGCAGGAGCTTCGATGCCAGTAATGGAGGGGAAAGCAGCATTATTTAAGGAATTTGCGGGCCTTGATGCTTTTCCAATTTGTTTGGATGAATCAGACCCTGAAAAATTAATCCAGACAATTAAAATGCTGGAGCCCACTTTTGGAGGTATAAATTTAGAAGACATTGCTGCACCTGATTGCTTTTTGATTGAGCAAAGGTTGAAAGAAGAAATGAATATCCCTGTCTTTCATGATGACCAGCATGGAACAGCCATTGTGACTGCTGCGGGTCTTATTAATGCCTTGAGGATCGTGGATAAAAAGGTGGAAAATATCAAGGTGGTTATTAACGGTGCCGGCTCTGCAGGTGTGGCTGTTACCAAGCTGTTAAGAACAATTGGAATAAATAATATCATCATCTGCGATTCTATCGGTCCTATTTATAAAGGGCGCACTGAAAGAATGACACCGGTTAAAGAAGAATTAGCAGAGTTGACCAATAGTCAGGGCGTGCAGGGCAGTTTGGAGGATGCCACTATCGGAGCCGATGTGTTTATTGGCGTATCGGTGGCCGGCGCACTCACACAAGAAATGGTGGAAGTAATGAGTGAGGACAGCATTATTTTTGCCATGGCTAATCCTGTTCCTGAGATCATGCCTGCTGAAGCGTTAGCTGCAGGAGCGAAGGTAATAGGAACAGGCAGGTCTGATTTACCTAACCAGGTAAATAATGTGCTGGCCTTTCCAGGTATTTTCCGGGGTGCACTGGACTGCCGCGCCTCTACAATTAATGAGGAAATGAAGCTGGCAGCCGTGTATGGGATAGCAGACCTTATACCAGAATGGGAGCTATCTCCTGAATATATTATCCCTCAGCCATTTGATAAAAGAGTGGTTCCCGCGGTGAGGGGGGCAGTAATTGAGGCGGCTATCAATTCTGGCGCTGCCCTTCTGAAGAAGGGAAATGAGTCTGTGAAGACAGGAATTTAATGCGTTTGTAAATAGGTAAAGGAGTTAGAAGGTTTCGTTCTAACTCCTTTCTATATTTACATAATGATGGGGAAAGCGAATGGATACCAGGTATGAAACAAACACTACATAAAAAATACAGGGTGATCGGCGTTGAAGAAAAACAAGGTGACTAAGCTGACGAGGCATGAACCTCTTGAGCTGAACAAGATCATTGAAGGATTAGGATTTACAAAAAATTTTCGCTCAGCTACTGCAGAGGAATGGTATGTATTTATACCCGGCTTTGAAGATCCTTCCCTTGGGGGAGCACCTGCAAAGGTGTTTATCCAATACGATCTACAAGGAAACAGGGATGTGTTTATCAATACCACGATTATAATAAATAATCCTGAACTGCATCAGCAAGAAGAGAGCCTGCTCATACAGCAGATAGCTGACGAACTGATCAACAGGCTGGTAGGTACGCAGATACGCTTCTTACAGTTCATGCAGGAGAAAATAGTTACGATGCGGAATACATTAAAGAGTAAGTCATAAACATAACGGTCACACTTTAAAAAGGTTGAGCATACTCATGGAAGAAAAAAAGGCACAAATATTTTGGAATGGTCATTTCTGCCTTCTTATTGACTTTCACTATTTACTGCATTAAAATTTTCACCATAATATGTGACCTTCATAAAAAAGGAAGTTGTTATAAATGGGACCAAAAGTTTATCCGTTAAGAGAGCGAAATATTGTTTTAATAGGTTTTATGGGTGTGGGAAAAACAAGCGTAGGTTCTTTGCTTGCCAAAAATCTATTTCGTGATTTTATAGACATAGATCAGGAAATAGAAAAAAGTATAGTATGAAGGTGCCGGATATATTTAAAGAACTGGGAGAAAAGAAATTCAGAGAAATGGAAAGGGAAATGACGATCAGCTGGTGCAGGGATACCCGCTTAAAAGTCATTTCTTTAGGTGGAGGAGCATACGCACAGCCTGATATCAGAAAGGTGTGCTTAGAATCTAATATCGTTATTTCTTTAGATTTGACGTGGGATTCCTGGAAAGACCGGCTTGATCTGATTATAGACAGCCGCCCTGTGCTTCAAAACAAAAGTCTGGAAGAAATTGAAGCTCTTTATAAAGAAAGAGAACAAATGTATAAGCTTAACAGCTTTGAAGTAGAAACCGATGAGAAAGACGTTGAAGAGGTTGTTGATTATATCGTTAGCTCGTTAAAGCTAGGCTGGGAATTGTACCAGCCACAGCCGGAATAAATGAGAGGTCCGGGCCTAATATATAGTGGCCCGGACCTCTTTTATTTGTCATCAATAATAATGTAGGTAGCCCTGACAGGACCATGGACACCGACAACTAAATTTAACTCAATATCAGCACTGTTGCTTGGACCGGAAATGAAGTTGACACATGAAGCCACATCATTGCCTCTTTCGATTTCATGATGAATGAAAGAAGCAGCCTGGGTCATTCTTGGTACTAGCGAGCTTTTAGGAATAAGAGCAATGTAGTTTGTTGGCAGTAAACTGACTGATCGTCCTTTACCAGACCCGCTAAACAAAACCACTGTTCCTGATTCGGCCAATGTTATATCACTAAAAGTGATTCCTACGTCAGCTTTTTCAGTCATCTTGACATTTTCTTCTCTTGAAAGGGTGGGATCCCATGTAAATGAATCGATATCCTGCTCCGGGCATTCTTTTGTGAAAAATTCAGAGAGCCCATATTCGAAAAAGCGCTCATCTTTCCAGGTGACAAGAGAAGAAGCATTAAGATTCATTAGTTCTTGGCGTATGGTTTCTTTTAAGTCAGACACAGAGGTTTCTACAAGCTGAGTGTGAATAGCCAGGCATTGTTTTTTCAGTACCTCGACAAGCTCCTCCTGGTTGGCATCACGTAACACTTCCCACTGGGGAGAGTTTTTCCATACAGGGCGAGCCACTGGGTCAGTTATACGGGGACGGTTTAATTTATCTGCAATCATTCCTAAAAAGCTGTCTTTGTTTTCCACGGTTCCTTTGTTCATGATTGGCCCTCCTTCCGGTGCTTTTTAAACCACTCTCTGAAAGAATTTTTTTTAGGAGCAGGAAGATCACGAATATCAGTCCACGGCTTCATTGGTCCCGGGCCTCTGGAAATAATTTCGTTTCTGGCGAACGGAACAGTCATTTGCGGGGCTGACTTTACACCAATACGATACCAGGTGGAAGAAGTGGCTACCATTTCAAATCCTCTCATTGCCATTCTTTCTCCAAAGCTTGTTTTCTTTTCTTCCTCCACGATCTTTCGACGATGGCTGATTAGAAGCTCATGAAGAGGAATTTTTACCGGACAGGCATCTGTGCATGCAGCGCATAAAGAAGAGGCATAAGGCAATTCTTTATAATCATCATAGCCCCCCAAAAGAGGTGTCAGTACTGCTCCGATGGGCCCGGGATAGATAGAACCGTAGGAGTGACCGCCTACATGTCTGTAAACAGGGCATACATTTATACAGGCAGCACAACGAATACAGTGAAGGCAGATTGAAATTCTGTTCCCAGGATATTCGAGCGGCCATTATCAACAATGACCAGGTGAAATTCTTCAGGTCCGTCTGCATCTTCTTCATCTTTTGGACCTGTAAGTCCTGTAATATAGCTTGTCAGCTTTTGTCCGACAGCGCTTCGGCATAACAGGGAGACCAGTATATCAAGTTCTTCCCACGTTGGAACAATTCTTTCCATCCCCATAACGGCAATCTGAGTTTGGGAAGTGAGGAAACGAGTCTTGCATTTCCTTCATTTGTCACGAGAGAAATGGAACCTGATTCTGCAACGGCAAAATTACAGCCAGTAATACCCAGGTCAGCAGACAAAAATTCTTTCCTAAGCATCTCTCTTGCAAAGAGGGTAAGCTCTTCTGGTTTTTCAGTGTTGGTGTAGCCCTTTTTTTCACGAAAAGTATCACGAATTTGTTCTTTATTTTTGTGGAGAGCAGGGACAACGATGTGGGAGGGAGGGTCGTGATCGTCAATTTGAAGAATGTATTCACCGAGATCCGTTTCAATCACTTCACAACCCATCTCTTCCAAGACGTGATTTATGTTGATTTCTTCTGTGACCATGGACTTTGATTTAACGATCTTTTTAGCTTCCTTAGTCTGAGCTACTTTTTTAATATAGTCATTTGCCTCTTCCGGTGTCTGAGCAAAAAAGACATGACCCCCTCGGCTGCTGAGGTTTTCAGCCAGCTGCTCTAGGTAATAATCAAGGTTTTCTAACGTATGTGAACGGATTTCTTCACCAAGCTCCCGCCATTTCTCCCAGTCTCCCAATTCTTCAGAGGCTTTTGCCCGCCTGTCCTGCATGCGTTCTTGCGCTCCTGCTACAGCTTTTCGCATAAAGCTGTTTTGGATGCCGTCTTCAACCCGTCCAAAAAAATCTTTTTCTCCTATTTTCATTGGCATGTTATTTCACCTCGTTATTCAAAACTTCGGCAATATGCATTACTTTAATTGGTTTCCCTAAGCGGTTAATCCGACCGCCGATATTCATCAGACAACCGCAGTCTCCCCCAATGAGAATTTCTGCTCCTGTCTCTTCTATGTGGGCTACTTTCTCATCTACCATTTGTTCGGAAATCGGTGTCATTTTCACAGAGAAAGTTCCCCCGAACCCGCAGCAGTCCTGGCTGTTAGGAAGTTCTTTTATCTCTAAGTCCTCCACTTTTGAAAGAAGGTTTTGGGGAGCGTCAGTCACCTTTAACAGACGGGTCATATGACAGGATTTATGATAAGCAGCTGAAGCGGGAAGTCTTGCAGAAATTTCTTCAACCTTTACTACTTCCACTAGAAATTGCGTAAGCTCATAGGATTTCCTGCTTAGGTTTCTCGCTTTATCCGCCCAATCCTTGTCCTTGCTTAATAAGTGCTCATATTCTTTTACCATGGCTATACAAGAACCAGAGGGAGCTACAACATAATCAGCATCCTCAAACACTTCAATGAAATGTTTAGCGATTCTTTTCGACTCTTTATGATAACCGCTGTTATAGGCTGGCTGCCCGCAGCACGTTTGGTTTACTGGGAAATCAACTTCGCACCCATACTTTTCAAGCAGCTCGACTGTACTTTTTCCAACGTTTGAGTACATTACATCAGCTAAGCATGTGATAAATAATGAGACTTTCATTCTAATCCCCTCGCCTTTTGAGAAATCGCTTACAAAGATCTTTTAAAGCCATTTTAACAGAGTAATGTGAGAAAATGCTTTATTTTTTGATAATAATAGATAATGAATTGTTTTATCCTGGCGTATAACGTGTTTTTTTCTTTATTGACGGTTTCAATACCTGATTTATACTTAAAGCTATAGTGGCAAACGGGGATCGTTGGGGATAGAAAAGGAAGAAAATATTCATATGTGTGAAAGAATGGAACCATAATATAGTATGTATACTTACTAAGTTCCCTGGAAAGGAGGCAGAAGATGAAGCTTTTTCTTCTTTGCAGTTTAGGCATAGTTACTTTCTCTATGACAACAGGTCTGGATAAAGCCCATAATGTCTTATTGCTGCCTTCAGTAGCATACAGTGATGGGGAAATGGTGCCAGAGCCGTTGAATATTTTTTATACTTCAGTGAAAACGGGATATATATATTTCCTCGAAGCAAATAGAGAAGAAACAACGAATATTGAATTTATATCTGATGAGTCGGTTGCACTTATGTTAAAATATTTATTGTCTTTACCTGTGAAATTCCAGTCTACTTTTATCTTTGATGAGATTGCTGAGAGAATATCAAAGGTAAAGGAGGACAACGTATGGAAAGCAGAGCTGGTAATGAAACAAAAGAAGCTCTACGCGGCCTGACTGTAGGAGTTATCTTAATGATCGTTGGTTTTGCGATTGCTCATTATGTTTTCGGTATGCCTTTTTTTCCAAATTAAAAAACAAGAGGAGCTGTTACTTCCCATGGCTCCTCTTTCCTTTTAAAGGAGCCAAGAATGCGCACTTTCAGATGAATAAGGAGACAAGGAGATTTTTTACATATGGATTTTACTAACAAGAAAATAACAGCTGGACTGGCTTTAATGATGTTTGTTATATCCTTCCTTATCGGGAGTTGGACTTTTGCCATTGATTTTGATATCTTTCATTGGTTTCAAGGAATAACAGAAACAGCGTTCGGCCAGTGGCTCTATAATGCAGCACTCATCTTTTCAAGCCTTGGAGCCCCGGAGATCATTCTATTTGTCACCATATTTTCAGCACTGTTACTTTGGATAAAAAAGTATAGATTTGAAGCTTTGTCTTTTGTACTGCTTACTGGTACTGGAATTGTTTTTAATTATCTTTTAAAAGTATTTTTTCAAAGAGAACGGCCGGGAGAAGCGCGAAGCATAGAAGTTTTCCAGTTTAGTCTGGATATTCCGTCCTTTAGCTTTCCAAGCGGACATACGATGCGTATTACGCTTCTATGCTTATTGCTTTTTTATGTATGGGACAGGGTCATAAGAAAAGGCGGGATGGTAAAAGGCACCGTCATTCTTCTTCTTTTTGTTATTGCTATTGGAACCTCGCTTGCTCGGGTAGTCCTGGGCTGGCATTACCCAACTGATATCCTGGCCGCTATATTGTTTTCACTTGGTTTATTTCTTTTGTTTTATTCTGGTGAGGAGAAACTTAGAGGTAAATTCCAACAAAGCTTTCTTAGGAAGTAACTAGTCAACAAAGGATATTATTTATGGTGGGAGCTGGTACAGTGGAAAAAGGAAGCGTAGTTTCATTAAATACTGGCAAGGCAAAAAAATTAAGCCATCAAGGGGAAAAAGAAATATTGTCTGGTATCTATAAGGAGGCAGTAAAAGAGAAGGCCCTGTATTTATCCTTTTATAACCTTGACGGAGATCAGCAAGCTGACCTGGTAAATCATGGAGGGATAGATAAGGCTGTATGTGTGTATCCATTTGAACACTATAAGTATTGGAAAAACAGGTTTCCAGGCTCTTGGCCATCAGGCTCCTTTGGTGAAAATGTAACTTTACAAGGCTATACGGAAACGAACACGTGCATTGGAGATATATTTCAGTGGGGGGAAGCCCTTGTAGAAGTAGCTCAACCGAGAAAGCCCTGTCATAAGCTGGCCAAACGCCATGGAATTAAAGAACTGCCTTTGGATGTACAAAATACGGGTTATACTGGCTATTACGTCAGAGTTCTCGAAGAAGGGTATGTGTCGGACAATGACTTGTTTATCCTGAAGAATAGAGGTTCAGATGTCTCAATAGATTTTGTGAATCAAGTTACCTATCACCATCAGCCTGATCAAAAAAGCCTGAAAAGGTTGACTGAGCTTCCACAGCTTACTGACAGTTGGAGACTTTCATTTGAAAAGAAATTAAAAAAACTAGAAGAAATGTAAAACATTACAACCTGGCGTTCAATTCTATTAAAATTTTCAATGAATTGAGCGCTAATTTTGTATGATAAAATATAATCAATACGTTGAGAAAAAACATAAAAGCTGAACATCAACCAAGACTTTTGATATAGTGTCTTTAGCAGAAATGCAGAACAGTGGCTGACGTGGTATCCTGCCTCCAGCAGTCACAGCCGGGGAGAGTTCCATGCGAGAGATCTTAGAAAGAGTTAGAAAGTCTATTGGGCTCCAAGCTGGATGACAATATTAATATGTATTGTGCTGGTCGTATCCCTTGCCTTAACCGGAGTGTTCGCGGGCAATTACACGACACACCAAACACGTGAGCATCAGGCTGATAAGGTTATGTCGATAGCGAGAAGTGTAAGTTGGTCGGAAGCAGTACAAGAAAGCTTACATAATGAAGAGGCTGATGAACATGTCCAAGCCTACACTCGTACCGTTCAGGAAGATACAGAGGTAGAATACATTGTGGTTATGAATATGGAAGGTTTACGTTTTTCCCATCCAGTACAAGACAGAATTGGAGAATATTTTGTGGGGAACGATGAGTCGAGAGCTTTTACCGGGGAAAGCTATACGTCCATTGCAGAAGGGACATTAGGGGAATCACTACGTGCCTTTGTGCCCGTATGGTCTGGTGACGAGCAATTAGGAGTCGTTTCTGTGGGAATTTTAATTGATAACATTGAGGAAGAAGTGTTAGAGTCTCAATCTGTTGTATTCTTTGGCACATTGATGGGTCTTTTAGTGGGACTTTTAGGAGCCCTTGCTCTGGCCCAAAGAGTGAAACAAACCATGCACGGCCTGGAACCTCAAGAAATTGCCCAGCTGGTTAAAGAACGAGATGCCATGCTTGCTTCAGTACGGGAAGGGATTATTGCTGTAAATGATAAGGGTGAAGTCGTTGTTGCTAATGAAGAGGCTAAAGAGTATTTCCAGCGAGCAGGTTTTATGAAAGATCCTATCGGAGAACAAATTGATACCTTTCTCCCTGAGCTCGGAATGAAAAACATTATCGACAATGAAAAGGGTGAGTATGACCGCGAGGAAACGCTTGGAAGTATAGATATTATTATCAGCAGGGTTCCTGTCATAACTGATACGAAGATTGTAGGGGCAGTGGCAACATTTAGAGAGAAAACAGAGCTTACTACATTAATTGATCAGCTTACTGATGCCAAAACGTACGCAGAAACCTGCGTGTCCATACACACGAATTTATGAACCGTCTTCACGTGATGTCCGCCATGGTTCATACTGAGTCATATGAGGAGTTAAAGGAGTATATTGATCAGATCTCCAAAAATTATCAAAAGGAAATCGGCTCTGTTTCCCGCCTTGTAAAGGATCCTGTATTAGCTGGATATATACTGAACAAAATGAGTCAACTGAGAGAAGAGGGTGTGACAGTAGATCTTAAAGGTGAATATCCGTTACCTGACCTAAAGGATTCAGAGCAGATGGATGGTTTAATTACAATCATTGGGAACTTAAGTGAAAATGCTTATGAAGCAGTTAAAAATCAAGAGGAAAAGAAAGTCACATTTACTGTAAATTATGAAGAGGGTTATTTTTATTTTAAAGTCCAAGATAATGGACATGGAATTGACCCTTCCGATAAAGACTATATATTTGAAAAAGGCAGGTCAGGAAAAGGACAGAATCGCGGGTACGGCTTGTACTTAACAAAGAGAGCCCTTGATAATGTAAATGGGTCAGTGGAAGTCATATCTGAAAAAGAAGAAGGTACGACATTTGCAGTGAAAGTTCCTTATAAAGGGGAAGAAGTATGATAAATGTGTTAATAGTAGAAGACGATCCGATGGTTGCTAAGTTTAATAAAATATATCTTGAAAAAATTAATGGTTTTCATGCGGCGGGTATTGTTCATAACGTTAAAGAAGCATGGAAGGTTTTGAAACAAGAGAAAATCGATCTTCTTTTATTGGATGTTTATATGACTGACGATACTGGTCTTGATATGCTCGTTGAACTGCGAAGAGAAGGCAGCAATATTGATGCAATGTCATTACGGCTGCCAATGATAATACCTCTATAAAAACGGCTTTACGCTATGGAGCGGTTGATTATTTGATTAAACCCTTTGACTTTGAAAGATTTAAAGAATCTTTACTGCAATACAAAAAGAAAGCTGAATTAATGAAAGATGAACAGGCTGTCAGCCAGGAGGAGCTGGATGCGTTTCTTTTAAGAAAAAAAGATCTAATTATAACCCCCTGGAACTGCCTAAAGGCTTACAGAAGTTACTTTTGCTATCATTGCTAAACAAATTCTTGACTGGGAAACGACATCGTTTTCCACAGCGGATGTGGCTAAAGAAACGGGGATATCACGTGTGTCTACTCGAAAATACTTACAGCACCTTGTGGATATAGAAATATTGCTTGTCCAGGTGAGTTATCAAACGACGGGGAGACCCCTTCATAGATATCGCCTGAAATCAGAAAAAAAGGATGTGCTTCAGTCTTTTGTAGCCTCTGTTGACTAGCTCTGGATACATTGTGAGAATATCCAAATGTAATGTCAGGACATGCTGTTGAGAAAGGATTTTCAACAGCATGTTTTTACTGTTTAAACCCATTATTCCTATAAGTATAGTAAAAAAAATAAGCTGTTTTTCATGAGGCATATGAGGAAGCAATAGAAACCTCTGATCTGTTTTTTTCGCAGGAGATCAAAGAAAACACATGCTTGGCTCCTTGAATACATGAGCAAGTGAAAATTTTTTCTCTCTGCCATATTTTCAAAAGACAATCTGTCTGCTCCTTCTTTACTTATCCAGGTGCGGGAAATTACTCGTGTTTTCGTTTTAGTAAGAAAGAATCTGTTAATTGTAACAGTCGTTTCTATAAAATTCTTAAAATAGGGAATATATTTGATTTTTTTACTTACAAAAGGTTTGTAATAGTTACAAAAGATATACTTCGACAAAATATTCAATTAATCTTATGGTAAGCGTTTACAGGAAGGGTGAAAAAGCTTATGGAAAGAAGTTCACTTACATCGTCGATTTGGAAAAGTCTATGGGCTTCTTCAACTCAGACAAAGAAATTGTTAACTTTTTCTCAATTTAAGGAAATGGGTAACAAGAACAACGGTGCTGATTCACAAGAAAAGAATACTGATTCGAATACTTCATCCGGTGGTCCCCAAGGTCCGTCTGGAGATTCAAATAAGCCTGCTTATACTCGTGCACAATTAGTAGGTCTTATTTTAGGGCCATTGTTATTTGCCCTGACACTTATGTTTTTCAGGCCGGAAGGATTATCTTCCGAAGGGCTTGCAGTGCTGGCAGTTACAATGTGGATTGCAACATGGTGGATCACGGAAGCCATACCTATTCCGGCTACCTCGCTCCTGCCTATTATTCTCCTGCCTCTTACAGGAGCATTAGATGGCGACACGGTTGTATCAGCTTATGGAAATGATATTATTTTCTTATTCCTTGGAGGATTCTTTATTGCGACCGCAATGGAAAAATGGAACCTTCACAAGCGGATGGCATTAGCCATTATAGGTCTTATTGGTACAAGCACACAGCGTATTATTCTTGGATTTATGATTGCCACAGGTTTTCTTTCCATGTGGGTTTCCAATACTGCAGCGGTTATGATGATGATTCCAATCGGCCTGGCCATCACCTATCAAGTATCCGAAGCGTTGAAAGGTGATAAAAGCAGTGAAAGTGAAATTAAGAAATTTGAGAAAGCCATTATTTTTGGTATTGGATATGCAGGAACAGCTGGTGGACTAGGTACATTGATTGGTACACCGCCGAATATTATCCTTGCTGGGACTGTTAATGAATTATTTGGTACCGAAATTTCGTTTGCCAGCTGGATGGCATTCGCAGCACCATTAGTATTTATCTTGCTTGTAGGTACATGGCTGTACCTTACAAAAGTGGTTTACCCTATTAAATTAAAACAACTTCCTGGTGGAAGAGAGCTTATTCAAAAAGAAAAGGCGGCTCTTGGAGTAACATCACCAGAAGAAAAAGCAGTACTAGCTGTCTTCTTGTTTGCAGCGTTTATGTGGATTACACGAACGTTCTTATGGGATGCAGATGGAATCGTGGAAATCCCAGGTCTTACGGATGGTATGATCGCTATTACGGCTACCATTCTGCTGTTCCTAATTCCAGCGGGACAAGGAAAAGAAGCAAAGATTTTGGATTGGAAAGATTCAAAAGAGATTCCTTGGGGAATTCTGCTCTTGTTCGGTGGTGGTTTGGCTATAGCTGCCGGCTTTAGTGAAACAGGACTTTCCGGATGGATTGGAGAGCAGCTGACAGTTCTTGAAGGCATGAACTTTATCTTAATTGTACTAGTAGCAACAGCTTTGGTATTGTTCTTAACAGAAATCACTTCAAATACTGCTACGGGAACGATGATCCTGCCAGTAGTTGCGTCTCTTGCGATTGCTTTAAATATCCACCCGTACGCTCTGATGGTACCTTGTGCGATGGCAGCTAACTGTGCATTTATGCTTCCAGTGGGTACGCCGCCAAATGCCATTATCTTCGGGACAGGAAAACTGAAGATTATCGAAATGGTAAAGAACGGTTTCTGGATAAATATTGTTGCTATTATTCTCATCGTGGTGTTTGTCACTCTCTGGCTTCCAATGCTATGGGGAATTGATCTTCAGCAGGGGCTCTAACGATAACAAAATAGTCGTTCCTTTAATAAAACAGGTCCGCCAGGTTGATCATATAACCGTGGGCCTGTTTTTTTATGTTTGGAAAGCGTATTGGTTTTGTTTTAAAGAAATGTACGTTATTTTATACTTATGTCACTAAAAAAAGGTTAGTAACGTATGAAAAGTGTAAGGTGACGTTATTCGATAATAAGGAGTGAGAGCTGTGGATCTGAAAGAGCTAAAAGGGGTTCACCATGTTTCGGCTATAACCGGGGACGCAAAGAAGAACTATGAGTTTTATACAAATATTTTAGGCATGAGACTTGTGAAAAAAACGGTAAACCAAGACGACACCTCTGTATATCATTTGTTTTATGCTGATGAAAGAGGAAATCCGGGAACAGATTTAACATTTTTTGAAATACCGAACGCAGGAAGCACTCATTACGGAACAAACAGTATTTCCACTACCTCCTTACGAGTTGCAACTGATGCATCCTTAGGTTACTGGGAAAATCGTTTTAATGAGTATGACGTAGAACATGACGGTATCACACAGGAGTCAGGAAGAGCGGTTTTGCCGTTCCGTGATTTTGAAGGCCAGCGGCTCGTTCTGGTATCAGATGAGAAGAATAAAGGAGTCCCTGCAGGAAAGCCTTGGGAAAAAGCCCGGTTCCTGCAGAACACGGCATAAGAGGGTTGGGTCCTGTCACTTTGACTGTGTCCAGGCCGGAGCTGACAGCCAGTGTATTAACGGATCTTTTAAGCTTTAAGGAAACAGGAACCTTCACTTCTGCAAAAGGCTCATCCACCATTAGAGTGTTTGAAACCGGAGAAGGAGGAACAGGAGGAGAAGTGTTTCTGGAAGAAAATAATGATCTTCCGAGAGAAAGACCAGGGAGAGGCAGTGTGCACCATGTCGCTTTTCGTGTAGAAAATGAAGAAGAGCTGAGAAAATGGGTGCAGCTGTTCAATGATAATAACCTTCCTAACTCTGGTTTTGTCGAGAGGTACTATTTCCGTTCATTATATTTTCGGGAAGCAAACGGGATTCTTTTTGAGCTTGCCACAGACGGACCTGGTTTTGAAGGGGATGAGCCTTTGAAACCTTGGGAGAAAGCCTGGCGCTCCCTCCTTATTTAGAGAATCAAAGAGAATCCATAGAAGCGCGACTGAAGCCCCTTGATACAAAACAATAGGTGTTAAAAGGCCATAGAGAGGAGAACGACGATGGAACACATTTATAACAAAGGAAGTAACACAGACGCTCCAACATTATTGCTCCTCCACGGAACGGGGGGGAATGAACGTGATTTACTGCCACTGGCACAAATGATAGCTCCAGAAGCTTCTGTATTGGGAGTACGGGGGAACGTGCTTGAAAATGGAATGCCCCGTTTCTTTCGGCGTCTTGCAGAAGGTGTATTTGATGAGGAAGACCTGGTCTTTCGCACCAGAGAACTGCATGAATTTATAGACGAATGCGCAGGGAAATATGGCTTTGATCGTCAAAATGTTGTCGCAGTAGGATATTCCAATGGAGCAAACATTGCAGCAAGTTTGCTGTATCATTATGAAAATTCTCTATCAGGAGCAGCTCTTTTTCATGCCATGGTACCCCGCCGCGGGGTAGAGCTTCCTTCCTTAAATAAAACCCCTGTTTTCATCGGGGCAGGCAAACAAGATCCCCTTATTCCTGCTGAGCAGACAAAAGAGCTTAGTCGCCACTTACAGGAGGCGGGAGCTTCAGTTACTGAGTACTGGACAGAAGGCGGTCACCAGCTGATAAGAGAGGAAATAGAAGAAGCAAAAAAGTGGTTTGAACAATATTCTTGATTTAGACCAATAAGTAAACATCTGATAAGCAGAGAAAAGAAAAAGACAGGGAGGGAAGATGAGTGGAAAATTTCCAGGCATTTGTAATAAATAAGGAAAACGAAAAAGTAACAAGAGACATCAAGACATTAAGCCTGTCAGATTTGCCTGAAGGAGAGGTCACCATCCAGGTTGCGTACTCAAGTGTGAATTTTAAAGATGGGTTTGTTGCCATACAGGGGCAGTTTGTAGAGAGTTATCCGCTGGTTCCAGGAATCGACCTCGCTGGAAGAGTCATGGAGTCGAAAGATGAGCGATACCAAGAAGGCGATGAAGTTATTGTTACGAGCTATGATTTAGGGACCGGGCACCACGGAGGGTTCAGTGAGGTAGCTCGGGTGCCTGGAGACTGGGTGGTTCCCCTGCCTAAAGGACTTAGTATGAAAGAAGCAATGATCCTAGGCACGGCAGGATTTACGGCTGCCTTATCCGTTCAGCGCCTGGAAGATAATAACCTTAAACCGGAAAACGGTCCTGTCTTAGTTGCAGGAGCAACCGGTGGAGTCGGCAGTATTGCTGTGGATATTCTTGCAAACAGAGGATACCACGTGACAGCAAGTACCGGAAAAACAGATGAAAAAGATTATCTGAAGAAGCTTGGAGCCCGGGAAGTTATCCACAGAGAAGAAATTGTGGATCATGAAGGAAATCCTATGCGTGAAGAGCGCTGGGCTGCTGCCGTAGATCCAGTGGAGGGCAGACTCTTCAGTATATATTAAGCACTCTTCAATATGGAGGTTCTGTTGCTACGAGCGGACTGACTGGTGGGACAGACGTTTCTACGAAGGTCTTTCCTTTTATATCAAGAGGCATTAACTGGCTGGGGATTGACTCAGTGACGTGTCCTATGGATATTAGAAAAAAAGTCTGGGAGAGACTAGGACATGACTTGAAGCCCAGTCACTTAAATGACGAGATTGTAAGTGAAATATCCCTAAATGAACTTCCTCAAGTGTTAGAAGATATATTACAAGGGAAAGTCCGGGGACGTACAATTGTTACATTAAGCAAATAAAACAGAAAGTCAGGCTGAAAGCCTGGCTTTTTTTGTGAAAGGTTATAACAGAAACCCGGCTTCCTTTAGTGATTTCTCGGTTTCAATCAGTATTTTTTCCTCAGGGGCTTCAATGGTGTGCAAGTGAACACCACCAGTTAATTCTGAAAGAAGAGTTGCTTTTGTCTCAGTAAACTTTTTTATGAATTCATGTACATCCCTGCGGCTTGCAATCATAAGAGAAGCGGTGATATCACCATAAAGCTGATGCTCTACTGACACATCCAAGACAGTGGCTCCCTGATCCACAATGATTTGCAGTTCCTCTTGAGTTACATTCTTATCAGCCGAGTGACAGCAGGCTATTTTTTTTCTAAACGCATTCGGTCTTGAAGGAGAAATCAGAAGGTATCCCTGGGATGTAGAAAGAATAGGAGTATTTCTGGCTTTTAATATGGAAATATCCTGGACAATGACTTGACGGCTTACATTCGTTTTTTTTGCTAAAACGCTACCTGTAATGGGCTCGTGAGCTGTTTTAAGCCACTCTAAGAGAAGCTTTCTTCTATCTTCTCCTATTAATTTTTCTTTCATTATATCCCCCCTGTCATTTCCCTGCTGGCCAGGTTTTTCATTATTTCCACGGCTTTTTCAATATCATCTCTTGTCGTAAATTTTCCCATGGAAAGACGGATCAGACCATGTGCTTCCTCTGATGATCTCCCCAAAGCAATCATGGAGGCTGGTGGAGAAGAGCTCCCTGCACGACAGGCACTCCCGGTGGAAACGGCAATCCCCCGGCGATTGAGCTCAAGCATGATATATTGGCCTTCTCTTTGATCAAAACGCAAAGCAAAGTGTCCTGGAATCCTCTTATCAGGATGGCCTTCCAGGATGATTGATTCCTCTGAGAGCACAGTTTTCGTAAAGTGCTCGCTCAGCTTTCTTACTTTCTTTTCAATGTCTGTTTGCATAGAATAAGTCTCCTCGGCTGCAGCAGCAAATGCGGCTATTCCAGCAGTGTCTACTGTTCCAGGTCTCAATCCTTTTTCATGAGACGTATGAGGAAAAAAAGAATCCCAACTCGTTTGCGGGGAGATATAGCAAGCCCCTGCACCCTTTGGCCCGTAAACTTTGTGAGAGGAAATAGAGAAGGAATCAAGATGTGCTTCCTTTACTGGTATCATGACTTTTCCAAAGGTTTGGACACAATCACTATGAAACAAAGCTCCATGCTCTTTTACTATGTCACCAATGCTTTCAAGGTCCTGAATGGTACCCAGTTCTGCACTTGCATGTCCGATAGAGACCAAAACGGTCTTTTCCTGTAAAAGTTCCCGCAAATGGGATAAACATACTTGGCCATATTCATTTACTCTGACTTTTGAAACAGTAAAACCTTGTGATTCTAAGTAAGCAAAGGTTTGTAAAACAGATGGATGCTCAAGAGGAGTAGTAACAAGCTGTTTTCCATTACGTTCGTTTCCCTTCGCAAGGGCGATTAAAGCAGAACTGTTAGCTTCTGAACCACAGCCTGTAAAATAAATACTGCGGGGGGTGACAGTAAGCAGGGAAGCTATTGTAGATCGGGCTGATTCGATAATAGAAGCAGCATCTGTTCCGCAGGTATGAAGACTGCTAGCGTTTCCAAAGTAATGTGTGGAAACATGCATATATGTTTTTAAAGCAAGATCGGATATGGGAGTAGTAGCAGAATAATCTAAATAAATCATGATATCACCTTTAATTTTGTCTTGTATTTATTGTAAAGTTGTGTAAACATAAGTGTCAAGACACATGTTAAGATTCGGAGTGAAGGGAATGGAGCATCAAGCAGATGTGGTTGTGGTTGGAAGTGGTTTAGCAGGATTGGTTGCAGCTGAATCCTTAGGTTCTTCCTGTCAGGTGACCATAATAACGAAGGGAAGAAGGCAGCAAAGCAACTCGTTTTTAGCTCAGGGAGGGATTGCAGCAGCAATAGGAGCAAACGATCACTGGAAGCTCCATTACCAAGATACGCTGTCGGCAGGGGGAGCTCATCAACGAAGAAGAATGGTAAAAAAGCTTGTCCAGAATGGCCCTGATATTACAAAGTGGTGCCAGTCGAAAGGGATTATTTTTGATATTGATTCAGCCGGCAACGTGGCCTTAGGAAAAGAAGGTGCTCATCAAAGAAGGAGAATCCTTCATGCGGGTGGTGATGCAACAGGGGCCGTCATGGTATCTTCATTTCTAAAAACTGTTGAAGACTATGTTACATGGCGGGAAGATGAAACAGCCTATGAATTGATTGTCCATGAAGGAGAGTGCCGAGGGGTACGTACGGTTACACCGGAAGGCCATTATCATACATACTTTTCAAAAGCTGTCATATTAGCTGCGGGAGGAGCCGGTCAGTTATATCCAGTCACTTCGAACGGCAAGCAGGCAACTGGGGATGGATATTCCCTTGCTTACTTGGGCGGGGCTCTGCTGACTGACTTAGAAATGGTTCAGTTTCATCCCACAGTGACAAGAGGGGACAATGGCAATACTTTCTTAGTTTCAGAGGCAGTGAGAGGGGAAGGGGCACGCCTGATTACAAAAGAAGGAATCCCTATTATGGAAAGTCATCCGTTAAAAGATCTGGCACCTCGGGATATAGTGGCAAGAGAAGTAACCAAGTGGAGAAATAAAGGACAAAAAGTATTTTTGGATATTCAACATATAGTTGATTTTTCAACAAGGTTCCCAACGATATATAAATGGTGCAGTGACAACCAAGTTTCATTTTCAGGCGGGAAAATCCTGATTGAGACGGGGGCTCACTTTAACATGGGAGGCGTGGTCGTAAATAGCAGAGGGCAGACAACCCTGCCAGGACTGTTTGCTGCAGGAGAGACAGCTTATACAGGTATTCACGGGGCAAACAGGCTTGCCAGTAACTCTCTCCTTGAGGCATGCGGGTTTGCAAGATGGTGTGCCGAAGAAGTGAAGAAAATGGTAGAGATGAAAAGTGATTTTCCAGGTGAGCCAGCGGAAGAGAGGAAGAATCCTTCCTTCACAAAAAGACATCTTCCATCCAAGGAAGAGATAAAACAGAACATGCATGATGGAGCTGGTGTGATCAGGCATGAGCTGGCCATGAAGAGATCGTTAAACTGGTGTAAAAGACATTTACAGGCTATCGAAGACAGCTTTGTGCCCGCAACATCTGAGGAAGCAGAAATAAGGCACATGCTTGTCACCAGCTCTTTAGTACTGGAGAGTGCCCTAAATCGTGAAGAAAGCCTCGGGGCTCATTACCGTAACGATAGTCAAAACAGGGAAAGAAAAAAACAGTGGATGTGTCATAACGGCATGACAAAAACACTGATAAAAGCGAGCAAACCACCTGAAGGAGGCTTTTGAGAAAAGTGAATAGCATTTTGATGAGGGAAGAAATAGCTAGATTTTTAAAAGAAGATATTGGAGCACAGGATCTTGCATCGGAAATTATTTTTTCAAAAGAGGATTATTCTAAAGGAACGTGGGTTTGCAAAGAACCTGGCATTGCTGCAGGCCTGGAAGTAGTAAAAGAAGGATACCGGTTCATTTCACCTGACATTAAAGTAACCTTTTTCGTAAGAGAAGGGGAAGAAATGAAAAAAGGCCAGACGATAGGAGAGGTAGAAGGTCCTGTACAACTCTTATTAAGCGGAGAGAGAGTCATGCTTAATCTTTTTCAGCGTATGAGCGGAATTGCAACTCTTACAGCACAGGCAGTAAGTAAATTATCTGAAGGGAAGACAAGGGTTTGTGATACAAGAAAAACCACTCCTGGTCTGCGAATGTTTGAGAAAGAAGCCGTTCGCGTAGGGGGAGGGTTTAATCACCGTTTTGGTCTCTATGACGCAGTGATGGTTAAGGATAACCATATAAAAGCTGCCGGAGGCATTTCAAAAGCAATAGAAAAAGTAAGGAAGCACGTTGGGCCGACTGTAAAAGTTGAAGTTGAAGCTACAAATCAGAAAGAAATAGAAGAAGCTGTGGTAAGCGGAGCAGATATTATTATGTTTGATAACTTTACCCCTGAAGAGATAGAGAGAACGATATCATTAGTGCCTTCCTCTATACTGACTGAAGCTTCAGGAGGAATCAATTTATCAAATTTAGATAAATACAGTCAGTGCGGTGTAGATTTTATTTCCATGGGATGTTTAACTCATTCAGCCCCATCCCTTGATATTAGTTTTAATTTGGAGGTAAAAGCATATGAGCTTTCTTGAGATGATTGAACAAATCCCTCGTCTACCAGAACATTATTTACAAATGAATCAGGAAGAACTGCGTGAAAGGGTGATGGCACATAAGAAGAGGCTGGGTCAGCGCCTTTATATTCCCGGCCATCACTACCAAAAAGATGAAGTCATAGAATTTGCTGATGACACGGGAGACTCGTTGCAGCTCGCCAGACTTTCTGAGCAAAACAATAAGGCAGAGTATGTGATCTTTTTGGGCGTGCATTTTATGGCTGAAACAGCCGACATACTTACTTCTGACGATCAAAAGGTAATCTTGCCTGACTTACGGGCAGGCTGTTCTATGGCCGATATGGCCGACATCGACCAGACAGAAAAAGCGTGGGAAAAACTCATGGAGCTTTTTGAAGATACTATTGTTCCTCTGACGTATGTGAACAGCACCGCAGCTATAAAAGCTTTTTGCGGAAAACATGGAGGGGCCACTGTTACTTCTTCTAATGCAGGTGTGATGTTTGATTGGGCACTCAGCCAAAAAAAGAGGGTTCTGTTTTTGCCCGATCAGCATCTTGGGCGGAATACTGCTTATGATAAGGGCATTCCTCTTGAAAACATGGCTGTGTGGGATCCGATAAAAGGCAGCCTTGAATATGAGGGGAGGATTGAAGATGTTCAAGTTATTCTATGGAAAGGGCATTGTTCTGTCCACGAAAAATTTACCGTGAACCAAATTCAAACCTTAAGAGCCGCTGATCCGGAAACAAAGATTATCGTTCATCCAGAATGCTCCTGGGAGGTCGTTCAGGCTGCTGACTACAACGGTTCGACGAACAAGATTATAACGACAATAGAGCAGGCCCCGGCTGGGAGCAAATGGGCTGTTGGAACCGAGATGAACCTGGTTCAGCGTCTAAAACATACTCATCAAAATAAAGAGATACATTCGTTAAATCCTGCCATGTGTCCTTGTTTAACAATGAACAGAATTGACCTTCCTCATTTGCTGTGGTCCCTTGATTCAATAAAAAAGAACCACCCTCATCACATTATCAAAGTGGATAAGGACACTGCTGTTTTTGCGAAGACAGCATTGGAGCGAATGCTTTCCTTTGCTTAACCAAACAAGAGTGTAAGCCTCTCATGAGAGAGACGGCTTAGTCTTATTGTGAGTTAACTGAAAATTATATATATTCAATGGGAGGTGCAGTATGTTATATTTGTGGGAAAGGGAGGGATTTTGAATGGAAAGCTATCTCCTGTGTAACATAAGGGAAAATCAAAAGACAATCACACTTAAAGCTGAGAAACTTGTTATGTATCTTCAAAGCAAATGGGTTGAAGCTTTCGATGAGAATGGCCATGTATACTATTTGCTGTTTTACAAAAATGACTATATTACATGGACGAAGCCAGTCTGGCAAAACAGACATTCCCACCTGGAACAATCCTTTAAAAAAGGTATGACTTTTCCAGCGCCCCACCCTTTTCTTGTTAATCTGCTTGCAACGAAAGAAGTATTTCCGAAAGTGGCTGTATCTCATCTCCCTGAAAAACTCCAAAAAAGCTATACTCCTCATGAAACCTCTCTAATTCTTACCTTCTTAGATTCATTTGAATCAAAAGGTACTATTTTTAAACCAATCCAGTCAATTTATTATAAATACAGGCGAAACGGTCAAATGTTTGCAGGCTATCGGATCATTCGAATTCTTCAGGACTTTTTGCCAGAACACTCCTGGGTTAAAGATATTGCAAGTTCCTTTGAGTTTGAAAAATACAATAGTATGTATCACTTAGTTTCAGAAGAGCTGATGGAAAAGGATCCATTATTTTCCGAAAAGTCTTTATATAAAAGCACAGAAGAAGAAGATTCTTATCGCTTACTGGAACTAATGAAGAAAGAACATCGCATTCTCGATCACACAGCCCTGTCCTTGGAAGCTTACCGGAAGTTCAAATCATTATCATCCTATACTCTTATGAAATCTTTACTCGAGGACGCTTTCTCAGTGGCCGAACAAATTTATATTATAGAAGAGCTAAAGGGTATAAGTGGAAAAAACAATCACATCCTTCAAGATCTCTTACACCTCTACCTAAAAGAAAATGAAGTAGAAAAATTGTGTAACTTACTCGCTCAAGACGCCATTACGCTTACGGTTGAACAAAGAAATTCGTTTGAGAAGATGCTTCTTACTATGGACTTTGAGGAAAACCGGGTACAGGTAGAGAAGCTGAATTCTTATCTTCTTCCTATTTTAGACACCAACTCCCTCAAAGCCAGTGAGCTTCTTCAAAACTGTGTCAGCCGTCTTCTTTCTGAATATGACATCTCTTATGTCCTGGAATGGCTTGAGCCGTTAAAACGGAATGAGGAAGCAGGGAAGCTTTACTATACTTTTGAAAAGATGAGCCATTTAGTAGATGACCCGGATCAACAATTTTTGTTAGGGGAACTATATTATGAGTTTCAACGTTTTGACGCAGCGATTGACTGTTTCAGCTGGCAAATGGAGCTGGATAAAACAGATCCTAAACCAGTACAATGGCTTTCAAAGATTTATTTGGAAACTGGGAAAGAAGATGAATCAAAAGCATATCAGCAGCTTTACCAGGAGATGTCAAAGGAAGCGTAAATAACATCATGGCTCTCTTTAGAGGGATGACAGCCTCTTTTTAAGAGGACTACACTTCTAATTACGGGGTATTAAACTTATGAAAAAGGCGGTTGAGAAGATGTTCTCAACGCCTGAATAAAGAGGGGGGCTACGTAAGCATTTTTGCATTAACCTTCAGCTGAAACCGTCTGGGAGGTCTCATTATTCTGTTTGATTTCTTTATCAAAGTAATAATTCCTTTACAGGTCTGCGTCTGTTACGGCTCCTTTGGCACTTGACGAGACAAGTTTTGAATATTTACCAAGAATCCCTGTTTTGTATTTAGGTTCTAATGGTTTCCACTCTCTCATCCTCTTATCAATTTCTTCAGAAGAGATGTTAATATTGATCTCCTGTGTTTCACTGTCGATAACAATCGGATCGCCATCCTTTAATATAGCGATCGGTCCTCCGGCTTGAGCTTCTGGTGCAATATGGCCGATAACGAATCCGTGAGATCCCCCTGAAAAACGGCCGTCCGTGAGGAGGGCAACCTTCCCTCCCAATCCTTTTCCAACAATCATAGAGGTTGGTGAAAGCATTTCAGGCATTCCAGGTCCGCCTTTTGGTCCCACATTCCTAATGACCAATACATCGCCTTCTTGTATTTCATTGCTCATAATTGCTTCTGTTGCTGAAGCTTCACTGTCAAACACTTTAGCTTTTCCATCAAATCTGGTAATTTCAAGACCTGACATTTTGGCCACCGCTCCTTCAGGTGCAAGGTTCCCGCGGAGTACAACCAGGGGACCTGTTTTTTGATAGGACGGTCCAAAGGAAAGATGATGTCTTGATCTTCTTTTAGAGAAGGCGCTTCATCCAGGTTTTCAGCGAGCGTTTTTCCAGTCACTGTTAAGCAGTCTCCGTGAAGAAGTTCTTTTTCTAGTAATAGCTTCATCACTCCCGGAACACCGCCGATTTCATATAAGTCCTGCATGACATATTTTCCGCTTGGTTTCAGGTTTGCGATATGCGGCACTTTCTCTCTTATCTTTTCGAAATCCTCATAAGCAAGATCTATACCGGCTGAATGGGCAATAGCTAACAGGTGTAAGAAAGCATTCGTAGAACCGCCTAACGCCATCACTACAGTAATTGCATTTTCGAAGGCTTTTTTTGTCATGATGTCTTTAGGGTAAATATCTTTTTCAAGAAGGCGGACAACCATTTCTCCTGCCTGTCGGCATTCTGTTTCCTTATATTCATAAATTGCAGGAGTAGAAGAAGACCCTGGAATGCTCATACCAAGTGCTTCTACGGCAGCAGCCATCGTATTGGCTGTGTACATGCCGCCACATGCGCCGGCCCCTGGACAGGAGTGACATTCAACCTGATGAAGCTCTTCGTCATTAATTGTTCCTTGGTGATACTTTCCAACGGCTTCAAAGGAAGAGACAATATCAAGATCCTCTCCGTTTAATTTACCAGGCTGAATGGTACCACCGTATACGTAAACGGAAGGAATATTCATACGACCGATAGAAATAAGGCAGGCTGGAGTAGTCTTGTCACAGCCTCCAATGGCTACCACACCATCAAATCTCTCAGCCCTGTTACAGTTTCAATTGAATCGGCAATAACTTCTCTGCTCGGTAAGGAAAAATTCATGCCTTCGTGACCCATGGCAATGCCATCGGAAACAGTAATGGTATTAAAAATTAAGGGAGCACCTCCGCTTTCAGACACTCCTTCTTTTGTTTCCCGTGCAAGCTTATCAATATGTATATTACATGGTGTCACTTCACTCCAAGTGCTCGCTACTCCTATTTGAGGTTTCTTGAAATCCTCGTCTTTGAATCCAACGGCCCGAAGCATGGCTCTGTTAGGGGTCTTGTTAACACCTTCGCTGATCACTTTACTACGTATGCGGAGATCTTTTTTTTCCGACATATAATCACCCTTTCTGAATTGATTGATATCCCTGTCCCAACCATACTTGAAACAAAATTATCAGTCAATTATATAAGGCTCAAACTTTTCCACTCAGAGCCGATGAATAATATAGGTGTCAGACACAATAAGAGATATGTATTTCTTCTTTCCAGTGTTTGCACGAATATTTCCCAGCGGAGGGGTCTTACATGAAGAAGAGAATAAGACAGCTGACAGGTGGAGGATCACTTAGAAAGAAGCTAATAGCCTGTTTTTTGCTAGTTGGTCTGCTTCCTATGATTATTTCTACATATTTTGTCTATCACTCAAGTAGTGATGAAATCGTTGCTAAGGAACAAGAGTCCATGGAAAGCATCGCGGCAGGCACAGCCGATGCTATGGAACGGTGGCTTGACAGACGAATGGGAGAAATAAAATTAACAGCACAGACAGAAGCAATTGAATCACTAGATACAGAAGCCCAGCTACGTCTAATGCACCGTGTCAAAGAACAAAATGAAACCTATGAAACCGTAGTATTTACTGATCCTGAAGGAATAGTTAGGGCGCACACTACTGAGGAAAATATTGGACAATTAAATTTAGCAGACCGAGCCTACTTTCAAAATGGCATGGATGGAGAAGATACGATTTCCAGTGTGCTGGAATCCAATGCTACCGGGAACAGAATTGTGGTCGTGGCGACGCCAGTGAGAGAACAAAGCGGAGAAATTACCGGGGTGTTATCTGCTTCCGTAAACTTTGAAGAATTGATTTATCAGTTTCTTGATGAGGAGTCTTCAAATATTGGTGGACTGCCTCTTCTCATAGATGATCAGGATATCATTCAACTTTCTCCAGATGAGGAACAGATAGGGCTAGTAACCAATGAAACAGGACTAGGCCAGGAATGGCTCACTGCTTTTGAAAGCGGTAAACAAGAAACAGGGGCTACAGTATTAAGCAGAAACGGGCAAGACGTCCTTTTAGCCTATGCTCCGATTTCTTTAGCGGGTTATGGTCTATATATGGTTACGCCCATGGAAACCGTACTGGCTGTATCTTCTGACATTCTTATGCAGACAGTCATTATTATTAGCATTGCGGCTTTACTTATTATTTTCTTTGCCTGGTTTATTGCTCAAAGAATAAGCAAGCCTGTGAGAGCTGTAACAGAGGAAGTGAGAAAAGTTGCAGCTGGTGATATAAGTGGAGAAGAAATATCAGTCTCTTCTCACGATGAAATAGGTGAATTGGCGGCAAATGTAAATCATATGACAGCAAATCTCAAGAAGCTGATTAGGCAGGTAGATGAAAGTGCAGTTCTTGTAGCTGCTTCCTCAGAACAGCTTACAGCAAGTGCTGAACAATCAAGCAAATCATCAGAAGCAATAACGAATGCTATGCAAGAAGTAGCAGCAGGTTCGGAACAGCAAAACACCGGTGTTCAAGAAAGCCAGTTATCAATGGAGGAAGTTACGAAAGGGGTACAGCAGGTCGCAGAATCCTCCGCAGCTATTACTGAAAGCTCCAATACAACAATTGAAAAAGCAGAAGAAGGAGGGCAATTTGTACAGCAAACCCTGGAGAAAATGGAAACGATCAATACGTCAGTGAATGAATCTAGTTCAATAAATCAATCATTAAATAATCACTCAAAAGAGATTGAAAAGATATTGGGAGTGATTACTGATATTGCAGAACAAACTAATCTGCTAGCTTTAAACGCAGCTATAGAAGCTGCCAGGGCAGGTGAAGAAGGACGGGGATTTGCAGTAGTGGCTGAAGAAGTGAGAAAGCTGGCGGAAGGATCTCAAAAGTCTTCTAAGCAAATAGCAGTGATTATCGGGGAAATTCAGCAGGATATGGAAAGATCAATCAACTCAATGAGCAAAGTGACTAAGGATGTAGAAGAAGGGTTAGAAGTGGCTCAAGGCACAAAAGAAAAGTTTCAGGATATTATAGAAAACACGACTTTAGTGGCAGAACAAATCGAAAATCTGGCTGCCACCTCCGAAGAGATGTCCGCAGGTACTCAGCAAGTGTCTGCTTCTTTTGAAGAGATAGCGAAGGTTATTCAAGCTACGACATCAAGCACTCGTCACGTAGCTTCGTCCTCTGAAGAACAACTTGCTTCTGTTCAAGAAATAAATTCATCAGCTCAGTCATTACGTGATATGTCCCTCCGTCTTAATGAAGTGATAAAAGAATTCAAGGTAAAATAAATGACAGAGAGGTGGGATCCTATAGAATGACTGCCTTTTTATTTAACTTCATCAGATGAAAAAGTCTCTTGGGACAGCCCTCCTTCCCTTGTGAGGAGATAAAAAACCTGTTTTGGTTCCACCTTTTAAGGGAACAAAAGACAAAAACAGTTGATGAATTTTTTTGTCTACCTTAGCCTTTAATTAGTTGGAGAGATCATATGGCCATTCAAAAGAAAAGCGTGTTCCTGTTCTATCTTGCAAGCATTATTCTTATTGCAGTCAGCTATGCTGCCCATAACCCTGAAATTATCTCACCAGCAGAGGGAGTTACTTTTACATTTAGTGACTTTCTCCTCTTATTTGCAATGAAAACATTGCTTTTTGTTCTGCTCATTCTTACTTCATTTCTTGGTCTGCCATTCTTGCTTCTGCCTCTTATCATTTGGCAGATCGGTGCAGCTGGTGCTGAAAGCCCCCTGACTCCACTAAGCTACTATAGTATGTCATTTATACCGATAGCATTGAATCTTTTTGTAATGTTTATTGTATTTATGTTTACCATTTACCATGTCAGGATGCTTTTCCGGTTTTTAAAAGACCGGAGTGAAAAAGAAAACCTGAAAGGGTTATACATATCCTTTTCAAAAAGGTATCTCCCTATTATATTTATCCTCATTTTATATCTTCAATAGCAGAAGCGTTAGTCGCAAATATGCAGTATTTATAAGAAATGCCGGTTTTAAAAGCAGCCAGAAAAAAGACTGAGCATGATCGTGAAGGTATCCGATCATACGCAGTCTTTTTTCTTTTATTATTTATAGGGATTGGCGCTCAGAGGTATAAGCTAGTGCATCAGCAATACTGTAAAAGCAAAGCTGGACATCTCTTTTCCCTTCTTTTGCAGATTTAACAAGGCAGTAATGTTCATCCATTTTTTCAACAGTCAGTTGATCGTTGATTTTGTAGTTTTGCATACTTATCACCTCCATTAAGTAGTAGAAATTGAATAGAAAATAAAAGGTCTCCGAAAACAGAGGACCATCTTTCATTAAGAGAAAATCTGACCATAAACTGCATGGAATTACGCAATGGGTATAACTTCTTTACACAGGCTCTCTTCTTTATAATTTATATTAACATCATAATTAATTAAAAATCAATACTAATTTATAACTCTTATTAAAAAGTACAAATTTAAAATAAAAATTGTTAAGCTAAATAGTTCATGAACCACCAATGTAATGGGGTGTATCCATGAAAAACCTTCTTTTGGAGGACACTGAAAATGAGCAATTTCATTCAACAGAACTTTTTATAGAAAAAATATATTTTCATTCACGTTCTTTCATTCCCAATTAGAAAGAATATAAACACTTTTTCGGAGCCTCTTCTCAGTCTGTCATAAAAGACAAAACGTCTAACTTCTTAGGAAATTTCTGCACAATTTGTGAAGTGAATGTTCAAACTGCCTGGTGATAGCATGGATGGCAATACGGATAAAGGAGCTGAGGTTTTGACTTACGTGTCTACTACAAAAGAGAATAATGAAAAGGAAGAGCTGCTGGATAAGGACAGGCCCATCTTTGGCATCATATGTCTCCTCATAATGATCATCCACATGTTTTTGTAGAAGGAAAAGCCAGCTGGATTAAGGATATTGACGGAAATAATTATTTAGACGGCATGTCTGGCCTATGGTGCGTAAATATAGGGCACGGTCGTGAGGAAGTAGCCAGGGTAGCAGCGGCTCAAATGTCAAAATTAGCATTTGCTCCTTTATCGCAAAGCCATGTTCCCGCAATTGAATTATCTGCAATGCTTAATGAATGGCTGCAAGGAGATTATAAAATTTTCTTTTCTAATTCTGGTTCAGATGCAAATGAGGTAGCCTTCAAGATTGCAAGACAGTACTTTTCACAGACCGGAAAAGGAACAAAATATAAGTTTATTTCAAGGTACAGGGCGTATCATGGGAATTCGATGGGAGCAATGGGTGCTACTGGACAAGCTGAAAGGAAAGTGAAATATGAACCGGGCGGTGAAGGATTTAAGCATGCCCCTCCCCCTTATTGCTATCGTTGTCCTTTTGGGCAGGAAAAAGGTCATTGTAAGATGGAGTGCGCTCAAGCGATAGATGAGATGATCGAGTGGGAGGGAGAGGAAACTGTAGCCGGAGTCATTCTGGAGCCTGTGATTACAGGCGGGGGCGTCATCGTGCCGCCGCCAGAATATTTGAAAGAGATTCGTGAGATTTGTGATCGGAGGAATGTCCTCTTAATTGTAGACGAGGTGATTTGCGGTTTTGGGCGCTCTGGAGAAAAATTTGGCCACCAGAACTTTGGGGTGAAACCAGACATTGTGTCAATGGCAAAGGGTATGACCAGTGCTTATGCTCCATTATCTGCGACAGCTGTTTCCTCACATATCTATGAACCTTTTAAAGAGAAGGGAAAAACGAATCATTTTCGTCATGTTAATACATTTGGAGGTAACCCTGTTTCATGTGCCATTGCGTTAAAAAATTTGGAAATACTAGAAAGAGAACAACTAATCAAACAGGCAAAAGACAAGGGGAAGTATGTAACAGAGCGCCTTGCTGGCCTAACAGAGCTTTCCTTAGTAGGAGATGTTCGTACATTTGGATTAATAGCTGGAATTGAATTAGTAGAAGATAAAAAAACAAAAGTGCCTGCTTCTCCAGAGAAGGTAGCCAATGTGCTGGCAATGTGCAAGAAACAAAACATACTAATAGGGAAAAATGGAGATACCGTACCTCGCCATAATAATGTTATCACTGTTGCTCCTCCTTTTGTTACGACGAAAGAGGAACTAGATCTTATTGTAGAAACACTATATATAAGCATAAAAAATGCAAACAAGTAGAAAAAAGGCTGCCTGGTTCAGCCTTTTTTTGCTGTCTTGCACGAAGGACTGAATATTTAAATATTATCCGTTATGTTATCTGACGCTTGAAGCTGCTGAAATTAGTGAGATATTTACACTTTGTAAAGAATGCTTAGAACAATCTACACAAAATGTCACATGGAGGATGAAGTGTTTTTTTATAAAATGATCACCAAGATAGTAAGAAACAATTTCTTCCTACAAGGAGTGATTCATTTGTCAGATCAAGTGAAAATAGGGATTATTCAAGCATCTAATGAGGTGCATGGTGATGAACCGGTTGAAGTTCACAAGGAAAAGGCTATTGAAAAGCATATAGAGCTTATAAAAGAGGCTGCCGCTGGTGGAGCTCAGATTATAGGGCTGCAAGAAATTTTTTATGGACCATACTTTTGCGCTGAACAAAGTACAAAATGGTATGGAGCAGCTGAACAAATACCCGAAGGCCCTACTACTAAACGTTTTCAAGTGCTTGCCAGGGATCTTCAAGTAGTTATCATCCTGCCGATTTATGAAAGGGAAGGTATTTCCACATATTACAATACAGCAGCCGTAATTGACGCGGATGGTACTTATTTAGGAAAGTATCGAAAAAATCATATACCTCATGTAGCGGCAGACAACAGAGGACATGGTTTTTGGGAGAAGTACTACTTTAAGCCGGGAAATCTGGGCTACCCAGTCTTCGATACAGCCTACGCCAAGGTAGGAGTCTACATCTGCTATGACCGCCACTTTCCAGAAGGAGCAAGGCTTCTTGGATTGCACGGGGCTGAAGTAGTCTTCAATCCATCAGCCACTGTTGCGGGTTTATCAGAATATTTGTGGAAGCTTGAACAGCCCGCTCATGCTGTAGCTAATGGCTACTATCTGGCAGCAATTAATCGAGTGGGAACGGAAACTCCATGGGAGATGGGAGAATTCTATGGTCAGTCTTATGTCGTAGATCCCCGTGGGAATTTCTTAGCCGTGGCAAGTCGGGATCAAGATGAAGTGGTCATAGCAGAAATGGATAAGAAGAAGATCCGTGAAGTAAGGGACACGTGGCAATTTTACCGTGACCGTCGTCCTGAAACCTATGAGAGAATGACTGCGTTAATCCCTTAAGAAAAGGAGTGGAGTATATGGGAGGTCCAAACAAGAAATCATGGATTTCA
Source organism: Thalassobacillus sp. C254 (assembly GCF_001310615.1). Classification (NCBI taxonomy): domain Bacteria; kingdom Bacillati; phylum Bacillota; class Bacilli; order Caryophanales; family Bacillaceae; genus Thalassobacillus; species Thalassobacillus sp. C254. The sequence goes on from NZ_BAXQ01000010.1 coordinate 75,399, forward strand.
TTGGAGGACATTAAGAAAAACTTTATGGAAGAACGACGGGGGATGCCGGACAAAGAAGCGATTGATGAGGCAAATCGCTGCCTCTACTGCTATGATGCTCCTTGTATCACTGCCTGTCCGACGGGTATTGACATTCCTAAGTTTATCAAACGAATTTCCACAGGTGACTTGAAGGGCTCTTCTAAAACAATAATGGAAGCGAACCCAGTAGGAGCCAGCTGTGCACGGGTTTGCCCAACAGAAGAACTGTGTGAGGGAGCGTGTGTGTTAAATCACGCCTCTACCCCTATAATGATTGGTGACTTACAAAGATATGCCACAGACTGGGCAATGAAAAATGAGCAGGAGTTCTTTAAAAAAGGTGAGGCGCTGGGGAAGAGTATTGCAGTGGTAGGTGGAGGGACAGCAGGGTTGTCCGCGGCTCGTGAGCTGGCCCGTTTTGGATATGAAGTGACAATCTTTGAAGCTAAAGAGAAAGCAGGAGGATTAAATACTTATGGAATTGTATCTTTCAGACTCCCACAAAAAATTTCAGCCTGGGAGGTTGAACAGGTTGAAAAGCTTGGAGTAAAAATCAAAACAGGTGTGAAAGTTGGGAAGGATGTTTCAGCAGAAGAGCTTCAGAAGAATTATGATGCTGTCGTGCTGGCAGCTGGAATGAGTAAGGTTCCAGCTTTGGGCATTAAAGGAGAAACTAGTAAGGATGTTTATGACGCTATTGACTTTGTAGAAAAAACAAAAACTGAAGAGTTAACAAATGAGCTGTCTGGAAAACGTGTAGCTGTAATCGGGGCAGGGAACACCGCTGTAGACGCAGCAACCTGTGCTAAAAGACTTGGCGCAGAATTGGTGAAAATGGTATATAGAAGAACCGAAAAGGAAATGACAGCTTACCAGTTTGAATATGAATTTGCAAAACAGGATGGAATAGAGTTCAGCTGGCTCACTTCTCCTCTTTCTATCTTAGAAGGTCCGGAAGGGGAAGTAAAGGGACTGGAATGTATAAAGATGGAACTAGGTAAACCTGATGAGGGAGGGAGAAGGCGTCCGGTGCTATCCCAGGAACCGAATTTATAATGGAAGTTGATGTAGTCATTAAAGCTATCGGGCAAACACGACATTTGTCATTAGTAGAACAGTTTGGCCTTTCTCATGATGAGGGTGTGGTGATTGTCGATCATGAAACGATGACAACATCGAAAGAAGGTGTCTTTGCTGCGGGAGATGTGGTATTTGGGAACGGCCAGGGTGAAGCCATGGTGGTGACGGCAGCAGAGCAAGGGAAGAAGGCAGCCTACAATGTTCATAAAAAGCTGATCAATCAGTCAGTAGAGCTTTTAGGATAGTAATGATTAATAAGAAAGAATAAGGAGGAATCACAATGGCAGATTTACAGACCAATCTAGCAGGCATAAAATCTCCTAACCCTTTCTGGCTTGCCTCAGCACCGCCGACAAATAGCGGGTATCAAGTCCAAAGAGCCTTTGAAGCAGGATGGGGGGAGCTGTCTGGAAAACACTAGGCGATCCTATATTAAATGTTTCATCCCGTTTTGCAGCCACCTCTTTTAATGGACAAAGAGTTGCCGGTTTTAACAACATTGAGTTGATTACAGACCGTCCCTTGGAAGTTAATTTAAAAGAGATTGAAGAGACGAAGAAAAGGTTTCCTCATCATGCTGTAGTAGCTTCACTAATGGTTGAACCTAGGCAGGAAAAATGGCATGAAATTGTAAAAAAAGTCGAAGCTGCCGGCGTCGATGGTTTGGAATTGAATTTTGGTTGTCCTCACGGAATGGCTGAAAGAGGCATGGGGGCAGCGTCTGGCCAGGTGCCTGAACTTGTACAGCAGCAGACGGAGTGGGTAAAAGAAGTTGCAACGTCTCCTGTTATTGTCAAGCTTACTCCAAATATCACGGATATCACTTATACGGCTCAAGCAGCTGTGCAAGGCGGAGCAGATGCAGTCAGCATGATTAACACAATTAACAGTTTGGCTGGGGTTGATCTGGATTCATGGGAGACTGTACCTAATGTTGCAGGAAAGGGAGCCCACGGAGGGTATTGCGGCCCGGCAGTAAAGCCTATTGCCTTAAATATGGTCGCAGAATGTGCACGACGTTTGGATATTAATGTTCCAATATCTGGAATGGGAGGAGTTTCAAGCTGGAGAGAAGCAGTTGAGTTTATGCTTATGGGAGCTTCAAACGTTCAAGTCTGCACAGCTGCCATGCATCATGGCTTCAGAATTGTAGAAGACATGATCGATGGTCTAAGCAACTATTTAGATGATAAAGGAATAGAGTCCTTGCAGGGTATTATTGGTAAATCTGTTCCTAACTACTCAGATTGGGGTGATTTGGATTTAAACCACCGTGTTGTGGCCCGTATTAATAATGATACCTGTATTAACTGCAATAAATGTCATATCGCTTGTGAGGATACGTCCCATCAATGTATTGATATGTTGACAGACACCGAGGGCCAGCCCGTGCTAAAAGTCAGAGAAGAAGATTGTGTAGGGTGCAATCTTTGTTCCATTGTATGTCCCGTTGATGGAGCGATTGATATGGTGCAGGCACCCAGTAAAACTGGAGAAGGTTCAATGACCTGGAATGAACGCCAGACTGTGTTATCCAACATGGCTGAAATGCCTGTGAAATAAAAAGGAGGGATTAGATGTCAAAAAAATTGATAACAAATGGGACAATCGTGACAGCCAGTGAAGTGTATGAAGGTGATGTCTTGATCGAAGGAGGAAAAGTTTCAGCTATTGGAAAAAATCTTGCCAGGGAGGGAGCTGAAGTAATTGATGCCAAGAACCATTATTTGTTCCCTGGGGGCATAGATCCTCATACTCATCTTGAAATGCCTTTTGGAGGAACCGTAACAAAGGACGACTTTGAAACAGGAACGATAGCAGCTGCTTTTGGCGGAACCACCACTATTATTGATTTCTGTCTTACTGAAAAAGGAAAACCTCTAAAGGAGGCAATTGATGTCTGGCATAACAAGTCAAAAGACAAAGCAGTGGTTGACTACAGTTTTCATTTAATGATAGGGGAGATAAATGAAGAAGTTCTCAGCCAACTTCCGGAAGTAATTGAAGAAGAAGGCATCACCTCTTTTAAAGTGTTTATGGCGTATAAAGATGTGTTTCAGGCTGATGATGAAACTTTATACCAGACATTAATTGCAGCCAAAGAGTTGGGAGCTCTCGTAATGGTTCATGCCGAAAATGGTGATGTGATCCATTACTTAACGAAGAAGGCTCTTGAAGAAGGAAAGACTGATCCTATCTTTCACGCTCTGACTCGTCCTCCAGAAGCTGAAGGGGAAGCGACTGGAAGAGCTGCACAGCTTACACATATGGCTGATTCTCAGCTATATGTAGTCCATGTTTCCTGTAATGAAGCAGTAGAGAAAATTTCCGAAGCGAGAAGAAAGGGGGCCGAGGTTTATGGAGAGACATGCCCCCAATACCTGGTTCTTGATCAGTCATATATGGAAAAGCCTGATTTTGAGGGAGCGAAGTATGTATGGTCTCCTCCACTGCGGGATAAATCAAACCAAGAATTATTGTGGCGTGCTTTAAAGAATGGAGAGTTACAAACTATTGGATCAGATCAATGTTCCTTTGATTTCAAAGGGCAAAAGGATCTAGGGAGAGGGGACTTTACAAAAATCCCTAATGGCGGACCGATAATAGAAGACCGCTTTAGTCTCCTATATTCAGAAGGTGTTGCCAAAGGAAGGATTTCCCTGCAGAAGTTTGTTGAGGTTACGTCGACAAATACTGCAAGATTATTTGGGCTTGCACCGGAAAAAGGAACAATCGCTGTTGGAAGTGACGCTGATATTGTAATTTTTAATCCTGATGCTTCAAGAACTATCTCAGCAAAAACTCACCATATGGCTGTTGACTATAGTGCCTTTGAAGGAATGGAGGTAGAAGGAGAAATCGTTTCTGTATTATCGAGAGGTGATTTCATTGTTAAAAACAAAGAACTCACCGCTGTACCAGGAAGAGGAGAATTTCTTAAACGGAAAAAATTTAATACTTCAGAGAGATCAGAAGAGAGATTTACTGTCATGTAAAAAAGACCTATTTTGATGAATTCTCCCTGCTAAAAAATCCCTGCTTGCAAAGATAAATATACACAGCTTCCAGCCCGGAATGAATGCCCTTTTCATATATCTGAATATTCAGTAATAGGAGGATGAACATGAAAAAAGATAGTTATTTAAAATCTCCGGATTTGCTGCCTGTAAAGCACTCTGGAAAGAAGATAAGCACATTTGGGTTTTCGGTGATGTGGGTAGGAATGGCTGTGGTACTTGCTGCCTTTGCCATAGGGGGTGAAGGGGTAATACATTTACCGCTTGGCATGGTGCTTCTTGCTACGCTTATCGGGACGATTGCGATAGGCTTGTTTATTACAATCGTTGGTGATATTGGGATTGAACATGGACTCTCATTTCCTGTTTATATGAGAGCGCCATTCGGAACGGTTGGTACCCATCTCCCCTCTATTACCAGAGGTGTAACAGCATCTTTCTGGTTTGGGATTAACACGTTTTTTGGTTCAACTGCTATTAACGGAATATTAAACATTTTGACAGGGTTTGATAACTGGCTTCTTTGCTATGCGGTATTTGCCACGGTACAGCTTGTAAATACAGCTATTGGAATCAAAGCAGTAGAAAGATTTGCAGACTTAGCAGCTCCTGTTATTATTCTTATCTCCATATGGATGTTCTATGTGCTTGCAGGGTCAGCAACATCGCAAGGAAATAATATTTGGACATGGGTGGAAGCTCCTGTCTCAGGGACTTCTGCATTGATGGCATTTATCGTGGTTATTTTTGCTAACATGGGTTTTTGGGCGACTCTGGGAGCAGATATCCCCTCAATTTCCAGATTCATTAAGGCTCCAAAGAATGAAAGAAGCTGGCTGAAAAGAAACAAAGGTACGCTTGTGGGCAGTGTGGTTGTGCTTCCAATCATTCAAACATTCATTGTCAGCATCGGTGCAGTAGCTTACATTTCACTAGGGGTGTTTGACCCCGTAGAAGCTTTGCAGCAGACAGCAACTGGGGCAGCGCTGGCGGTGTTACTTCTTATGATAGTCTTTTCTCAGTGGTCAACAAACACATCAGCAAATGTAATTCCTGCTGCAACAATTTTTTCAAACGTAGGCGGCCCTAAAGTTCCGTTTTATGTTGGTGTATTCATGGCTGGGGTGGTAGGGACTGTTGTACAGCCCTGGAACCTATTTAATATTCTTGTCCCATTTCTTTTAATTATTGGAGGCATTCTCTCGGCGATAGTAGGGATTTTAATCGTAGACTACTATGTTATTCGCAAACGTCGGGTAAATGTCCCTGATTTATATAAAAGTGAGGGCCAATACGCTTATTACAAAGGAATTAATGCAGCTGGTTTTATTGCATGGACTATCGGCGGAATCAGTGCCTATCTATTCATGGATTTCTCCTTTATTGTCGGTTTGGTTGCTGGAGGCACAAGCTATTATATTCTGGCAAAATACTGGTGGTTTAAGAAGTATAATCAAGCTGAACTAGAAGATGAAAATGATGAGAAGTACCTTGGTATCACTGTGGGAAGAGACTGGGTGATTGAAGAAGAAGCGGTGGGAGCAGAAGATCATGAAGGGGCCGACGAAGAAGTTGCCGGCACGGGGACGATATAAAAGTTCAGCTTTATAGATTAGTGTCTTGGCAGTAAATCCTTAAAATCAAAGAGACAGACAGGAGGAATAGGATGAGAGAACATGAGGAATACATGGAAGAAAAAAATGAAATCGATAGACTGCTCGAAGAAGGGTATACAATTTCAGGAGTGATAGAAAACCTCGAAGGAGCTTTTGTGAACTTTACAAAAGATACAGAGATGGTACAGCTTCACATTCAAAATTCAGATGCCAGGAAGTACTTTTCCTTTGTACTGATGAAACAAAAAGAACAATTTAATAGGTAAAGAGGCTGGGACAAATCAGCCTTACTAAATATAAAAAGGTACCGATTATCTTCCTATGATGATAATCGGTACCTTTTTATATTAATCATAGACGAGTGGTGATATGCCGGTCGGTATATGTGTCCACGTTCATCACCATCACTGGCCCTCATTATTTAGTGTTTCTCTTTTGTTACTTATTATTGAGGTTGAATGAACCGAAACGGTATTCATACGCGTAAAGAGCCATCTCTAATGAGAGACGTTTTGGATTTTCTAATATATCATGACCTAGGAGTTCTTCAATTTTCTCCAACCGGTTATATAGGGTTTGACGAACAATAAAAAGAGATGAGGCTGTTTCTTGTTTTGCACCAAGGCAGGATAGATAGGTTTGGAGTGTCTGTAGAAGAACTCTTGATTTATCGGAACTTTCAAAAAGAAGAGGCCCTAAATATTCATTTATAAAGTCATCCAGTTCTCCCCTTTCATCCATTTGAAGAATGCTGCGATAAATATGAAGGTTTTCATAAAAAGGGATGTTCATAGGGCCGATCTTTTGTTGAATTCGAAGTGTTTCTTTTGCGGTGCAAAAGCTTTTTTGTATGTCCCTACTCGATGTAACAAATTTACCAAAGGCAAGCTGCTCATACATTTTTGCTTGGCCTTCTTGCTCTGTTTTTTGAAGCTTTTTGTAGCATTCATAGACTCGCTGAGGAAAAGAAACTGTTGGATTTCCAGCCGTATTAATGAGGACATACACGATGAAATTTTGAAGAATAGCAGGAATAAATAATATCTTCTTTGCTTCAAAATATGCTCTGGCTACCATTGACTTTTGGATGAAATAAGATTCAAAGCTTTGCTGGTTCACTTGGATGGAAGTCTTATCAATCACACATATGGAGCCTTCCGTGAAAGAAACACCAGGATGCAATTCCATTAGTTTCGTGGTCAGCTCTTCCTCGTCATGGGCACCCTGAAGCCAATCATGAACCCATGCCTCTTCCTCATATCTTTTTCTCTCTTCTATATAAACAGTGCGCATGACTTCTTGAGCTGCTGCCGTGGCACAGCGATCAGCTGCCAGTTCATTAAATTCTGTTATTTTCTTACCAGGTGAGTAAAAAATCAGATCAGCGAAATGGTGTCCTAAAATAGTAACGGGTTTACACAAACTAGAACATGCTGGAAGAGATGACTGTTTATTTATCCATTCATTTATAAAATTTTGTTGTTGTTTAGTTGAAAGTGGAGGAAAAAAATAACTGTCTCCCTGGATAGGCACAAAGAAAACATGAAGTGATGTTAAACGATGAAACTCCTTTAATAGGGCGAAAAGTCCTTTTCCATTTAAAAGACATTCATTAAGTGCAGTAGAAACATTTTCAATTTCTTTAAGCATGTAATGATAATGATTAATGAAAAAGCTGTGAAGATCCTGTGTAATATCTATATACCTTACTTCCTCATGAAAAAGAATTAAAGGAAAATCATGCTCCTTTGCTAGATTAATCATACTCTCGGGCAGTGAAGAAGTATATGTTCCAAGCTCGATACATAACCCTGAGGCATTGCTTTCAATTAGCTGCTGCAAAAACGTATAAGAAAGCGTCTCGTCATCATGCCATCCTATACCGGTGGTAAGTATAAGTTCGTTTCCGTTAAGAAGTTCTTTTACTTGCGTAACCTCCATGATATGAACCCAGGAAACAGGACGAGTAAGGGATTTGTCGTTTCCTATAAGAGACACATGTTGAAAAAGGGGACGGGTTAAAATATCACGAATTGTAATTTGGGTTACGGGCCGAAGTAATTCTGTATTAGTACTCATAAATTCCTCCTTTAAACGATTATGTTCACCAGGCAGAAATTGTACAGGTTGTCTACTAAGTTACATTAATTGGATAATCCTTTTGTTTTAGTGTATAGAACAATTATTTGAATAACAGGCGGGTTGTAATGTATTCTTACAAAAAAATTCAAGTTTTAGTAAGCGACAAGTTGTCTATATTTAGGGATGAAATTATAAAAGGCTACTGAAGAGAAAAAACAGAAAAAAGTCGAAATCAAATGATTTAAAAGTAATCTTGGATCGGGTAAAATGAATGGGAAATTAATAGATGGAGTGTGAATCTTTGAAAAAACTTTTTACTATTTTTCTTGTTTCTAAGTGTTCCTTCCGCTGTGTATTTATATTATGAAGCCGCCGCAGGAGATGAGGAAGCAATCGTCCGAGTGGAGGGCCATGAGCTGTCTGTGCATCAAAGCCCTCTTATTACTGAGGAAACAGTATTTCTTCCTGTTAAAGATATAGCAGAGGAAGCAGGTTATGAAATTGATTGGCTTCCCGTTAATGAAGAGATAGTCATATACAATGGTGAAAGAGAAATTTCCTTTCGTGTGGGTGCAAATACGGCAAGAGTGAATGAAGAAAACGCAGATCTTCCATCTACTTATGTCAGTGAAGAAGGAAGCGTTATGGCAGAAATAGCTTTTTTTGAAGAAATACTCAAACTGGAAACCGTGTGGGATAGTAGCAGCCTTACTGCTGATCTCTATCTACCAAGAGAGATGAAAGTAAACGGGGTAATAGAATCAGCAGAACAATATTTGGACACTCCTTATGAATTTGGGGCTTCTCCTCATACAGTCGATTATTTTGATTGTTCCTCTTTTACTCAGAGAGTGTATAAAGAGAATGGTATATCCCTCCCTCGCGTTTCTAGAAACCAAATTACAGCGGGAGACCAAGTTAACAAAAGTGAAATAAAAAAAGGAGACTTGGTTTTTTTGATACAGAAGAAGATGATACTATTAATCATGTAGCAATATATATCGATTCAGAAACCTTACTCCATGCTACCGATACGAACGGGGTTGATTATACTCCTTACACCGACTACTGGAAGGATAGTTACGCTGGAGCAGCAAGAGTCATAAATTAGAGAATTGTCCTGAAAAAAGGAACCCGGATATTAGTGCAGCCCCCCGTATTTGTTGGGGTTTTTTTTGTGGTGAAGAAGAGCGCCAGTCCCAACAGTTTAAGAGTCAGCTTCCTTTGGTTTGAGTGAAACTTTTTGAGAAAAAGGTTGAAAAACAGGAGAAAATAGTGTTTCTTGAAAAATCACAAAAATAAGTGCAAACTATTAAGAAATGTGAATTCTGAAATACAGTAAGAAACTGAGTACATAAAGAGGTCCAAGGGAGGCAGCGAGATATGAATTTTGATGAGGTTTTTGAAAGAAAACAAACAAATTCAATGAAATGGGACTTATTAAAGGAACGATATCAATCAGAAGATTTATGGCCAATGTGGGTGGCTGACATGGACTTTCAAGCTCCACCACCAGTATTAGATGCGATGAGACAGGTGGTGGACCACGGAATTTTTGGTTACCATGCACGGCCTGATTCCTTGCGTGAAGTAACAGCTGGGTGGCTGAAGAAAAGGTTCAAGTGGGAAGTTCAAAAAGAGGATTTTGTTTTTACGCCAGGAGTAGTCCCGGCGATCAGTCATCTGATTAAGACATTTACCGCTAAAGGAGATCAAGTAATCATCCAAACACCTGTTTATTATCCTTTTTATTCATTAATCAAAAATAGTGAGAGGACTCTTGTAAAAAACCCTCTAAAAGAAACTGATGATGGATTTGTCATGGATCTTGATGACCTGGAAGAAAAAATGAAGGCAGGGGCAAGGATGCTCCTTTTATGCAGTCCACACAATCCAATTGGACGTGTATGGAAAAAAGAAGAGCTAAGAAAAGTTGGGGAATTAGCCGAAAAATACAACGTGCTTGTTGTATCAGATGAAATTCATGCTGATTTAATATTAAAAGGAGAACATGTGCCCTTTGCTAAGGTTAATAACGATTTAGATGTTTCAGTCATTACTTGTATGGCCCCGAGTAAAACGTTTAATTTGGCTGCCCTGCAGCTGTCTTACGTAATATTTCAGGATAGTGAAGAAAGAACGTTATATGAAAAACATTTAAGTAATGAATTTGTCGGCATTGATAACCCGTTTGCTACTGTTGCTGCTGAAGCCGCCTACCTTCATGGAGAACCATGGCTTGAAGCACTTCTTGAATACATTAAGGGCAATGTGGAATTAGTTAAGCAAGATATTGAAACAAATATGCCGAAGATAAAAGTAGTTGAGCCGGAAGGTACTTATTTAATCTGGCTGGACTTTAGAGAGTTTGGTATGTCCGGATTGGAGCTCCAGGAGTGGCTTAGAAAAGAAGGGAACCTTGCTTTGAGTGACGGGCACATTTTTGGCCCGGAAGGCAGTGGTTTTGCCCGCATGAATCTAGCATGTCCAAAGTCTCATGTCGAGGAGGGTCTTCGTCGACTTAATCAAGCCTATAACTCATATAAAGTAAAATAAACAGGAATTTAGCAGGAATATTATTTTTCTCCCCGAAATAGAAGGCGTATAGGCTTGGGACAGAGAGAACCTGGAGAAAGTTTGTTGTAAAGGGGCTTATAGGATGGAGAAGGAAGTACTGCAGGATTTTTTAATACAACAATGCAAAATAGAATTAAAACGGGACTTAACAACAGGTGAAAAAGAGTTTTTGCAGTGGGTGGTCACTAGAAAAGATGCAGGGGACAAAAAGCAGGCATCATTAAGGCTTTGTTAAACAAATAGTAAGAAAAGGCGGGCTGCAGAGAGAGCCTGCCTTTTTTTAATTATGGTACAATTAAAGAAAAGATACGGTCGTTTAGGAGTGATGGAATGAAGACGTTTCGGCTTGTAGCTATGCAATTGGTACTTTCTGAAGAGGACAAAATTATTCAAGAAGCTCTTCCATTGCAGGATGGATTAATCATAAATCGTGAAGAGAAAAACAGCCTTTGGTTAATTGAAGCAGTGATCCCCAAAGAGAAACAAGAATTATTTGAGAAATGGAAAGAAACTCAGGAAAAGTTTGTGGTAGAAGTAACGATAACTGACGAGAGAAACGACCCCGCCACAATGACTGCTCAGGTAAGGGATGTTATTACTTTATCCAATTCTATAAGTGTTTTATTTGATGGGAAAATGGCAGTACAAAAAGATGATGTCTTTAATGTCATTCTTGAAGGCCTCATTGAAGACGGTTTTTCTGGAGAAAAGCTTTTAGAGGAGTTCAAGAACAGAAAAGAAGACCAAGGCTCATGGTCTCACAGAGTTGCGGAAAACTTATACAAAGAAGTAAAAGGAGAAAGAAGCGAGGATTCCCGCTCCTAATATCAAATCCCCTTTACTCCATCATGTCGAGAAAATGAGGAGTGACAAATCCTTCAATAAGTGCTGCAATAATAATAAGTGGAACGACCACCCCAAAGTAAGTTTTAAAAGCCTGACCGATCCTGAGTGTCAACTCAATGGAATCCCTGTTCGGGGAAAAGATTTTCTTGGCAATACTCAGGCTAATATATATTCCTGCTGCACTGCATAAAACAAGCCGATCATTTCAATTATTCCATGAGGAAGGATCCCCAAAGCGAATACAGATAGAGGGTTTTCCCCAGCTGCTTGTGTAAAGGCTAACACAACGCTAACGGATAAGCCGGTAATGACAGGGCTGAGAGCTGGCAGGAAAAGGACGGGAATAAATCCAAGGATTAAAACGAAGAAAGAAACTTGAAGATTATTTAAAACGATGACCCAAAACAAAGTTGAATGTTCTGCGTCTGGACCCGCTCCCATATTTTCAAATTGCGCTCCCAATTGTTCCATGGCTGCATGAACGATTGGAGGATTACTTATCAGAAAGATATAGCCTCCGGCAGCGATAGCTAACGTAAGAATAAAGACGATGAGAAAAGGGAGTTTATAAATATCTTTAGCTTTCTCCCATTCTTTTTGATAAAACTCTTTCATCGTGAATAACTCCTTTAACAACTCCTTTGCTGAGCACACATACAGGATTAATGAACTGTTCAGCAGGGAAAGAGTAATACTGAAAATCTTGTTCCCTCGTCCTATAAAAAGCAAACATAACCAGTGAAAAAAGCTTGTTGTATTACGTTACTGTTTAAGTGAATAATCAGGAATGGTATGATGATAAACAAAGTAACGGAATTTTATTTTGGTGCAAGAGATGAGGCAGGTACAATGAATTTTTTTACTTTCCATGATTATTACAACAATCAAGTTAAACTAGCCTTTTCTTCCAATCCCTTTTCAGAGCAGCCAGGCCATGTTTGGGTGATTTGTGTGTTTAAGGATCAATGGCTTCTTACTCATCATCCTAGAAGAGGTCTCGAGTTTCCTGGTGGAAAGGTTGAAGCTGGAGAAACGCCTCAAGAAGCTGCCAAACGTGAAGTGTGGGAGGAAACAGGAGGAGAAGTGAACACCATAGAATACATTGGTCAATATGAGGTAAAAGGAAAAGCTGATACCGTGGTCAAAAATATTTATTTTGCCACCATTGAAGACTTAATTGAAAAAGCTGATTACATGGAAACAAAAGGACCAGTTATACTAGAAAACCTTCCCAGAGACCGGAAGAGCCTTTCAAATTATAGCTTTATTATGAAAGATGAAGTACTTACGCATTCTTTGCAATTTTTGTCTGATAATGGATTGCTTCCTGCCTCACAACAAAGAGACCTTCCTAGCTAATGAACTCCACCCCCATTGTTAGACACATCATCTAACAATGGGGGTTTTTTATGGCTGAATGTAAAGTAGAAGGGAAGTTACAAGCTGTTGCTCGTACTTGAATAGAAACGATAATGAGAAAGTATCGTATCTATCGGCTCCATCCGTTAAGAGGGCAGTCATCGTTTTTGTCTTCTCCTGAAAACGGTTGACAGGATGCCATTTACCTCTTTCTCTTAAAAAAAGCCTTTTTCAATTGCTGCATAAAGGGGAGTATAGAAAATAGGACAAATTCCCTCGGCTATTGTAACGGTTTCGGGCGACGAAGAATGGATGCATGACGTTGCAGAAATAAGCCGGTGGAAACAGAACAAGAGCGACTCGGTTCTGCAATCCCTTCGCAGCTACTCTCCATGAGTGTTTTGAGGATGGTGTAAACGTAAAGAGAGTGGATGGTGATTCCTATAATAAAACAAAGGAGAGGATGATCTTTGACTACTTTTCAACAAGTACCCTCCACGTCTAGTACTGTGAAGCTGTATGAAGTGACTTATCAAAGTGGTCCTTATCAAGTAAAAGGGTGTCTGGCAAAACCTGTTAAACATACTGCCACATTGCCAGGTTTGTTATATCTGCGCGGAGGATATAAATCATTCGGCATGGTTAGCAAGGAGTGGGTAACCACACTTGCAAAAGAGGGATATGTAGTGTTTGCCCCATACTACCGGGGAAATGAAGGAGGGGAAGGCTCAGAAGATTTCATTGGGGAGGACCGGGAGGATGCTGCAGCTGCATTTGACGTATTAGCCGGCCATGAGGGGTTGATGAGAGAAGAATCCACATAATGGGTTTTTCAAGAGGGGGAGCAATGGCTTTGTTCACAGCCATTGCCAGGCCTCAGTCTTCTTCTGTGGTAGTATGGAGCGGTGTAACCGATATGCGGCTGACGTATGAGGAAAGGGAGGACTTACAAAAGACATTTCGAAAGGTTACAGGCGGCACTCCCGCTCAAGAGCCGGAAGAATATGAAAGGCGGACCCCTATAAAGTATATTGAAAAATTATCCGTTCCATTGTTAATTATTCACAGCAGAAAAGATGAGAATGTTTCAATCAATCATGCTTACTTACTCCAGCGGGAAATGGAAAAGTATGAAAACCCATGCGAAGCAAAAATATATAATGATTTTTCGCACCATTTAAATGACCTTGATCGTAAAAAGGTACTTCAAGAGGCTTGTGACTGGATGAAAAAATGGGAGGAAAACAAAAGAAAAGACGCCCTCTAAGGCGTCTTTTTCATCATTTAGATTGTAGGTCCAGCATTTTTGATTTCTTCTAACGTGTTTTCAAACTTTGAGAAGTTCTGTTTGAATTTAGAAGCAAGCTCTTTTGCTTTTTTCTCGTAAGCTTCAGGATCTTCCACGTTTGCTTTGGCTGCAGGACTTCATCTGGCACTCCCGGACACTGAACAGGAATGTTTAAGCCAAAGATTGGATCTACGGCTGTCTCGACAGAATCAAGCTCCCCTTGAAGTGCAGATTGAATCATAGCCCGAGTATAAGGGAGGTTCATTCTCTTTCCGATTCCGTATGGACCGCCGGACCAACCGGTGTTGACTAAGAAAACCTGCACGTTATGCTGAGTGATCTTTTCTCCGAGCATTTCAGCGTAATGAGAAGCTTCTAATGGGAGGAAAGGAGAACCAAAGCATGTTGAGAACGTTGCTTCAGGTTCCGTTACCCCTCTTTCAGTACCAGCCAGCTTACTCGTATAACCGCTTAAGAAATGGTACATTGCCTGTTCTTTTGTTAACTTGCTGATCGGAGGCAGGACGCCAAACGCATCAGCAGTTAAGAAGATAATTGTTGTTGGATGCCCGGCCATACTTGGCACAAGAGCATTATCAATATTATCAAGAGGGTAGGCTGCACGCGTGTTTTCCGTCAAAGCCGTGTCTTCATAGTCAGGTTTTCCTGTTTTCGCATCAACCATTACATTTTCAAGAACAGAACCAAAACGGATCGCATCCCAGATTTGTGGTTCCTTGTCGTAAGAAAGATTCACACATTTTGCGTAGCAGCCGCCTTCGATATTAAAGACACCGTTATTTGACCAGCCATGTTCATCATCACCGATTAAAAAACGATGAGGGTCAGCTGAAAGAGTCGTTTTCCCTGTACCTGAAAGCCCGAAGAATAATGCTACATCACCTTCTTCTCCCACATTTGCAGAGCAGTGCATCGGTAGAACATCCTTTTCCGGGAGAAGGTAGTTCATTACTGAAAAGATTGACTTCTTCATTTCACCTGCGTATTCCGTTCCGCCGATCAATACAATTCTCTCTTCAAAAGAAACGATGATAAACGTTTCCGATTTTGTGCCATCAACTTCAGGATCGGCCTTAAATTCAGGAGCAGAGATAATCGTAAATTCCGCTTCATGGCGGTCAAGTTCGTCTTCCGTTGGACGAATGAAAAGCTGCTTTGCAAACAGGTTATGCCAGGCGTATTCATTTATGACCTGAAGAGGAAGACGATAAGCAGGGTCAACACCAGCATATCCACGTGTAACATATACTTCGTCTTTTTCTTGAAGGTGAGCAAGCACTTTTTTATACAGATTAGAAAAAATTTCTTTATCAATAGGCTGGTTGACAGGACCCCAGTCCACCTTTTCACGTGCAGGAGACTCATCAACAATATATTTATCTTTAGGAGAGCGGCCAGTATATTTTCCGGTATCTACACTAAGGGCTCCAGAAGCTGTCAGTTTCCCTTCGTTCCTCATTAAAGATTTCTCTACTAATTTAGAAACAGGCAAATCATAAAGGACATTTCCCCCGTGTAACACATTTTTTAATTCGGTAGTGAAGCAGACGGTATTATTCATGGCAGCAAAATCCTTTCTATCCAAAAAGTTAAAATTAAAGTAACCTTTATCCTCTATGTTGAAATTAGTATAACACATTTAAAGATATAGTCTATACTATTTTTAAAAATTTAAGTGTGTTTATGATTTTTTTGGAAAAAAGCCCAGTAAAAGCGGTCTTCAGGGAATGGTTTAATATTAGAGTATGGACTACTGTGTTTTATGTACCTTATGTTAATCCTTTTACCTTTTGTGGAATATGTCACTACAACGATATTTTTACTTCCTATAATTAATTGTGCTTTTTGGAAAGTGATTTCTGTGATTTTTAGATGCTGTGGAGGTAGAAACATACTATAAAAGTAGAGGAAGGTGGACGCTATGGCAGCCAGCTGGTCAAATAAATCTTACATCGTCTTTTATGACAGTTTATGTCCTTTGTGTAAAAAAACAAAGAGATACTTTGAACGTCTGGATTGGTTCAATCGAATGCACTGGGTTTCTATTCATGAACCTGGATTGAAAGAGAAATTTCCATTTTTACAGCAGCAAAAAATTCAAGAAGAGATTCACTTTATTGTTAACGGTACTTACCTGTATACAGGTTTTGAAGCGGTACGAAGAATGATGCTCTTAATGCCTGCTACTTCTCTTATTGGGGCACTCCTGCATTCTCCCGGAATGTTAAAAGCCGGCCGGAGATCCTACAAATGGATTGCAAAAAATCGTTATTCTATGCTGAATGAAACATGCGAAGGCGGTGCTTGCTCGATTCAGCAAAGATCGAATTAAGTTATGCTATTTTAAAAAAAGGTAACGTATTTCTTTAGAATAGCTTATAGATGTTTCTAAGTTGACATAGCAATGTGACTACGTTATGATATGTCGCGAACGGATACTCTTATCCCGAGTTGGTGGAGGGACAGGCCCTGTGAAACCCAGCAACCACCCAGTGAAATGGGGGAAAGGTGCTAACCTGGCAAGACAGTTTGTCTTGGAAGATAAGAGGCGAAAAAGGTGAAACGATCAAAACCCTTTTCCTCGCCAAGGAAAAGGTTTTATGCTATACGATCAGTCTTATAAGATCGTATGAAAATAAGGAGTGCTGACCATAGCCGCCTTGTTTAGATTTTTCTTTCTCCTTTTACACTTGCCGCATCTGGGAATGAGTGCCGTATTATTCGTAATCGGAAAAGGAGGATATAATTAGATGGAAGCAAAAGGAAAAAGACTTTTCACTTCAGAATCTGTAACAGAAGGACATCCAGATAAAATTTGTGACCAGATCTCAGACGCTATTCTGGATGAAATCTTAAAAGAAGATCCAAATGCAAGGGTAGCATGCGAAACAACAGTTAACACTGGCTTAGTACTGGTGGCAGGTGAAATTACGACATCTACATATGTCGATATCCCTAAAATTGCAAGAGAAACGTTAAAAAACATTGGGTATACAAGGGCAAAGTATGGTTTTGACTATGAAACGTGTGCCGTTTTAACGTCCATTGATGAGCAGTCAGCTGATATAGCCCAGGGTGTGGACAAAGCACTTGAAGCAAGAGAAGGAAATATGACAGAGGAAGAAATTGAGGCAATTGGGGCAGGAGACCAAGGATTAATGTTTGGTTATGCAGATAACGAAACAAAAGAGCTTATGCCTTTGCCAATTTCACTTTCTCATAAGCTTGCCCGCCGTCTCACGGAGGTACGTAAAAAAGAAATTCTTCCATATTTACGTCCTGACGGAAAGACTCAGGTAACGGTTGAATATGGTGAAGATGGAAAGCCAGTCAGAGTGGATACCATTGTTATTTCTTCCCAGCATCACGCGGATGTGACACTTGAGCAGATTGACCTCGATTTGAAGGAGCATGTCATTGAGCCAGTAGTGCCTGCAGAACTATTAGATGCAGAAACGAAATACTTTATTAACCCTACAGGCCGTTTTGTTATTGGCGGACCCCAAGGTGATGCTGGGTTGACCGGCCGTAAGATTATTGTTGATACGTATGGAGGGTATGCCCGCCACGGAGGTGGTGCGTTTTCAGGTAAGGATCCTACAAAGGTCGACCGCTCTGCTTCTTACGCTGCCCGCTATGTTGCAAAGAACATCGTTGCAGCAGAATTGGCAGACAAATGTGAAGTGCAGCTTGCTTACGCGATCGGAGTAGCACAGCCAGTATCCATTTCAATCGAAACGTTTGGCACAGGAAAGGTTTCAGAAGAAACACTTGTAAAAGTGGTGCGGGAAAACTTTGACCTGAGACCGGCAGGAATTATTAAAATGATGGACCTTCGTCGTCCTATTTATAAGCAGACTGCTGCCTACGGCCACTTTGGACGGACTGATATCGAGCTTCCATGGGAAAACACCGATAAAGCAGAAGCGTTGTCTTCCATGGCCCAGCAATATGAGTAAGTAAATAAACAGGCTGTTGAGAAGTCTTTCTCAGCAGCCTGTTTTTCTATGAGTCAGCTTATTCAATTCCCCAAGTCCGTGCCTGCCAGGATTTTGTCGGACTCTTTATTCTGCAGGTGTCTGGAACATATGTGAAAGCTCAAAAAAACCATGATCATATATCATGGTTAAAGGTGAAGTACTATTGATCATAAGATTTTAATTTTTCTCTGAGAAAAGCTTGTTCTTTTTCAACGATTCTCCCGAAATGATCCTGGTTCGTAGCTTTAAAAATTGCAAACGCGTTGTTGCAGCAGGAAAGAGCCTCGTCGTAATCATTGAGTAATACCAGGTTTTTTCCTTTTTGATAATAAAGTTCTCCAAGTATATAAAGACTTCGTGCGTGCAAGGATAAGGTAATACCTTCTTCACAACAAGAAATAGATTCTTCGTAATCTTTTACTTTTGTAAGCGATTTAGATAATGTGTACAAAAGTCTGATTGGAATCGATGGATCTTTAATTCTTTGAAACGCCTGTAGTTGCTTTAAGGTTTTTTCACAGATTGCAATAGCTTCTTCGCACTTATCCTCAAGGTTGAGAATAACAGCTATACTATTATATATTTCCCCTTTTCGTTCTGTAAAATCAGACATTTCATCTACCTGTAACGATTGCTGAAGCAATGACAGGGCATTAGCTGGATCCTTATCTACATGGTAAGCACAGATTCCTTTGTGCCACAAAAAGAACTGAAGATTAGACCCAGACTGAAAAAGCGGATTGTTTCTTTCTTGTTCCATTACATTCCTGACTTCCTTATAATCCTGAGAGGTAATAAGTTCTCTGATCTGATAAAACACCTCTTCGGCATAATAGGGACGGTCAGACCGCAGATCATCAAAAAAGTAATAAATATCGGTACCCAGGCGTTCAGCAATTTCAAAAAGAGTATTTGAATAAGGGATTATTGTTCCATTTTCTATTTTGCTGATTTGAGCTTGAGTACATATTCCTTTGGCTAGGTCTGCTTGTGTCATTTTTTGATATTTTCGTAGTTCGTAGATCTTTTTACCTACTCTTGAGAAATCCATAGGATCCTCACTCCCCCGCTATGCTTAAAATTATTTTACTCTATGTTTTCAAGAGAAGGAAGAAGAAAATTGTGGTTTTTTTTAACAGGACGCTGAATAAAAGGGATTTTTCAAAATTATTCAGTGATTATAATAGGAAGTAGAAGAGGGAGGGGAAGAAATTGATCATTTTACCATTTGTTTTTATTGGGGGAACGTTTGGGAGTCTTATGTTACTTAATAAACAAATTAATAAAAAAGAAGCTGAGGAAAACAGAGCTGACTTACGTGATCTGCCTTATCATCATTAATAGAAAACAAAAAGAAGAGAAAGGCTTCCCTTTCTCTTCTTTACATATTGGTTTTGGGACATCTTGTTTTGATGCATTAATGATTCACTATATTCGCATTTAAAAAGATGCAGTGACATCTTCTCTGCTAAGCTCCATCTTACTTTCCTGCATTTCTCTGTAATACTGTCCTTTGTCCCGATATGATTGCCTGACTCTTTCCATTTCTTTTAAATCTTCTTCATTCAGCTCTCTGACAACTTTTGCCGGTCTGCCTAAAGCAAGAGTATTAGGGGGAATTTTCTTCCCAGGCGGAATTAGGCTTCCTGCCCCTATGAAGGCCCCTTCACCAACCTCTGCCTTATCAAGTATTTGCGCTCCCATCCCTACGAGGGCACCTTTTCGTATAATGCAGCTATGTAGAAGTGCCATATGACCCACGGTCACATCATCCTCTAGGAGCAGTGTATTTTCCGGACTCTGATGGAGAACCGAATTGTCTTGTATATTTACTCGGCTGCCAATAATAGTGGGGGCTACATCCCCTCGGATGGCAGTATTAAACCATACACTTGATTCTTCCCCAATTGTTACATCACCTGTAATTGTCACGTATTCAGAAATATAAGCAGTCTTAGCTATCCTGGGAGATTTCCCTTTAAATGGATAAAACATAACATCCCTTCCTTTTTGTAAGATAGTACTGTAAGTGTAGCAAATAACATGTAAAATAAATAGAATAGAGACAGCTGTTATCTAGTAACGGGGAAGTCGACTTTCTAGAAAGGCAGGACGATCCAAATGAAGAAATGGAACAGCGAACATGCTATCGGAGTAGTAATCATAATTCACGGGGCTGGCGAGCATCATGGACGCTATCGCTGGGTCATAGATAAATTTAATAAGGAACGTTTACATGTGGTAGCAGGTGACTTGCCAGGGCAAGGACAGACTCGTGGAAAGCGGGGCCATATAGATAGTTTTGATCAATATATAGATACAATTTATAACTGGTATAAGGAGGCTGCTGAATATGACCTCCCGGTATTTCTATATGGTCACAGCATGGGAGGATTGATTGCGATTCGCTCAATGATGGAGAAGCATATGCCTATGAAGGGAGTCATTTTGTCTTCCCCTTGTCTTGGCTTATACGAATATCCAGGAAAAATGAAGGAATGGGCAACGAAGCTTCTTCATAGAGTTACCCCTACATGGGGCGGTGAATCAGGGATTCGCACAGAATATGTAACGAGAAGCCCGGAAATCAGAGAAGCTACAGGAATGATGAACTCCGGGTCACAAAGGTGAGTTACCGCTGGTATCAGGAATTAATCAAAGCAATGAGAATCAGCTTGATGGAAGCTGAGCGCTTCCCGGATGTTCCTCTTTTCACTATGGTTTCCGGTGACGATTATGTAGTTGATAAATATGCCGCTCATCGCTGGTTTAACCAGCTAACAACAAGTGACCGCTCTTTAAAGGAATGGAAAGGGCTATACCATGAACTATTGAACGAACCAGAAAGAGATTTGGTCTTCCGCTATGTTATGCGATTTATCCATACAAGATTGGAAGAGTAATCAGTAGTTTTGTGAATCAAAGCATGGTATCTTGATTAAATGAACAAATAAGTTTTAGGAGGACCAACGTTGAAAGTTCCAACTCAACCATGGACGATACTATATAAATTAAACAAAGAAACGATACCAGCCGCTCATTACTTCTTAAAAGAATGGAAGATAAAAGCCAGCGAAATTCCTAACCAGGAACTGAGAGAGCAAGCATTGGACAGTCTTACAAAAAAATATTTTCATTGTGAGGGCGGCTCGGCATTTGGATTGCTCGCCGGTCAGAGACAAAATCAAGTCATTCAGTTTATGGTAGCATACCAGACAATCTGTGATTATTTAGACAACTTATGTGATCAAAGTGAATCACTGGACCCGAATGATTTCAGGACTCTCCATAATGCCTTGGACGATGCCTTGACACCTGGTGCAGAGCTTAAAAACTATTACTATTACAGAGAAGGGCAGGAAGACGGCGGTTACCTTCATTCCCTTATTGAAACATGTCAAAATACATTAAGAACGTTTCCTGGTTTTCCAATGGCACAAGAGGATATGAGAGAGCTGTCTTCTTACTATCAGGATCTACAGGTTTATAAGCATGTGAAAAAGGAAGAAAGAGAGCCTCTCTTAAAAGAGTGGTATAAGAAACATGAAGACGTAATGCCAGATTTAACATGGTATGAGTTTTCTTCTGCCACCGCCTCCACGCTTGGTGTATATACTCTTGCCGGATATGCGGCCCGCGGGGAAGGAACGCCCTGGCTTTTTTCTAACATTAAAAATGCCTACTTTCCAGCTGTTCAGGGTCTTCATATATTACTAGATTATTTTATTGATCAAGAAGAGGATCACGCGGATGATGAACTTAATTTTATAAACTACTATGGAAATGAAGACGAGATGGTGCATCGTATGCACTTTTTTATGGATAAGGTGAAAACCAGTATTGAGAGACTGCCGGACCAAAAGTTTCATCAATTAATTTACCAGGGAGTTATCGCAATTTATCTAACAGATAATAAAGTCCAGTTGAACAAGGAAATGAAAGAAACAGCCAAACAAATCGTTCGATTTGGCGGCTTGTCATCAAGATTCTTTTATGTGAATAGCTGGGTGTTTCGAAGAATTAAATAAAAAAGAAAATGAAAAGAGGCTGACTCTGTTGTCAGCCTCTTTTTTCTATCGCTACTATAAAGGGGGATTATTCGTTTGATTCGTAAACTGGTAACGTAAAACATGAGCTTCCTGCTGATTCAGGTTTTCAGTAAAGGACAGAAGCTCATCACGTTCAATTTGTCCTTCTGCATGGCCATGATAAATGACGAGAATAATTAACCCCCCATCAGGCATAATGCTAAGAAGGTTTTTTACTGCGGTGATTGTTGTTTGAGGAGACGTGGTGATTGTTTTATCGCCCCCAGGGAGGTACCCAAGATTAAAGATAGCTGCTTTTAGTTTGAGGTGTTCCGACTTGGGAATAACGTCTGCTGCCTTGCAATGACTTTGTTGGAGCAGTGTGACGTGAGTCTCTAAGCCCGCCTTTTTGAGACGTTCCTTTGTGCTTTGTATCGCTTCTGGCTGAATATCAAAGCTGTAGACTCTGCCACTTTCACCTGTACGTTCAGCCAAGTATAACGTATCATGTCCATTCCCGGCAGTGGCGTCAACTGCTATATCGCCTTCCTGGACAACCAGATCTATGAGATGGCGGGCAAAAGGGAGTATGCGGTATAGATTCACGTTCCCCTCACCTCGCTTGGATGATAGTATTTTCCTTGCCATGTATCCCTTTTCTGAAATTCTGCTTCTATTGCATTTAACACTTTCCATTTGTTCATGCTCCACATCGGACCTACTAATAAATCTGCAGGTGCATCTCCTGTTAGACGATGAACAATCACCTGAGGAGGAAGGAGTTCAAGCTGGTCAACCACAAGACTTACATATTCATCAAAGTCCATAAACTCTACAAGACCTTTTTCATATTGCTTAATCATAGGGGTTTTTTCATCAGATGAAGAAGGTGAATCTTAATCCCCTGGATATCAAGCTTTGACACTTCTCGAACAGTTTCACGCATCATCTCATTTGTTTCTAAAGGCAGGCCATTGATAATATGGCAGCAAACCCGGATTCCGTGTTTTCTGAGTTTGTTGACCCCTTCAATATAACAGGCATAATCATGAGCTCTGTTAATCAGTTGAGAGGTTTTTTCATGTACAGTTTGAAGCCCCAGCTCTACCCATAAATAGGTGCGTTGATTAAGTTCAGCGAGATACTCTACTACATCATCAGGGAGACAATCAGGGCGAGTGGCAATGGAAAGGCCGACAACCCCTTCCTGTTGTAGAATGAGTTCATACATTTCTCTTAACTCTTCCACGGGAGCATAGGTGTTGCTAAAGGCTTGGAAATAGCCAATGTATTTTCCACTTTTCCATTTTTTATGCATACGCTCTTTTATCCCATGAAACTGCGTAAGAAGGTCGTCTTTGCGGTCACCTGCAAAATCACCTGAACCCCTTTGGGAGCAAAAAGTACATCCCCCGGACGCTACCTTTCCGTCTCGGTTTGGACAATCAAATCCTCCGTCCAAAGGTACTTTAAAAATTTTTTCTCCAAAATGGCTGCGAAGCTCATAATTCCATGTATGATAACGTTTATCTCCCCATAGCTGAGGAGTGTTCTGATAAGCATTAATAGACATTATTTTCTCTCCTTGTCAGTGTAATCTTGTCTTCCTTTATTGGTGACAAGAGAGTCCTAGTAGTAAACAGTACGTCTTATTGTAGCATGACTGCTTAATGGGAGAAAGTTGATGGGCTGCCTCAAGAGAAAGCAAAATTTTTCAGAAATAGGCTGCTGTTCACATCAATGGACAAATAAAGCCTTCTTGCTAAACGTCAGCCTTTCCCATACAATCAATTCGAAAGTCGAAATAGGGAGAGAGGGAATGCCTAAATTGATCTGGCTTTTAACCATTGGCATGATGATTAACGTAACAGGGATATCTTTCATCAAGGAAAAAAGAAACCGCAGCAATACACCGGAAAGGTTATGTTTATATCCTTTTGGATTTGGTGAAAATACTTAAAACGGCAACCTTGACAGGAATTTAGTAAATCCATAAAATATCAAGTATTAGTATGTAAAGCAAAGCTAGTTGTTATACGATTTCATTAATAGACAGCGACGTAGCAGAAGGGCTAGTAGCATTGTATCCGGGATCAGAGAGTTGACGGCTGGTGCGAGTCAATCAAGGAGCAATGTGAACTCACCTTTTAGTCTCAAAAGCGAAAAGGATTAGTAGCTTTTGACGCAGCTCTGCGTTATGGAGGAATAAGTGAGTGCTTTTTTAATAGGCACTAAACAGGGTGGTACCGCGGGAATTGACAGCCTCTCGTCCCTATCGTTTAACGCTAGATGGGAGGTTTTTTTACGTGCAAGAAACATGAATCACAATTTGCCTTTATAAAAAGCTAGTAAAATACTTATAAATTTCGAGGAGGACCACACATGGCATTTTCCCATGAAAACATTGAAAAGAAATGGCAGGAATATTGGGAACAAAATAAGACGTTTAAAACAGAAGAAGAAGAAGGAAAGCCTAAATTTTACGCTCTTGATATGTTTCCGTACCTTCAGGCGCGGGTCTTCATGTCGGGCACCCGGAAGGATACACAGCAACTGACATTTTATCAAGAATGAAAAGAATGCAAGGATATAACGTTCTCCATCCTATGGGATGGGATGCATTTGGACTGCCGGCGGAGCAGTATGCCCTTGATACAGGAAAACACCCTAGAGAATTTACACAGTCAAATATAGATAATTTTCGCCGCCAGATTAAATCATTAGGCTTCTCCTATGATTGGGACCTGGAAATTGATACAACAGACCCAAATTATTATAAGTGGACTCAGTGGATCTTTTTACAATTGTATAAAAAAGGGCTTGCCTATATGGATGAAATTGCTGTTAACTGGTGCCCGGCACTTGGTACTGTTCTTGCGAATGAGGAAGTAGTAGACGGGAAAAGTGAACGAGGCGGCCATCCCGTTGAAAGACGCCCCATGAAGCAATGGATGCTTAAAATAACAGCATACGCAGATCGTCTGCTAGAAGATTTAGAGGAACTGGACTGGCCGGAAAGCGTCAAGGATATGCAGCGCAACTGGATTGGCCGCTCTGAAGGAGCAGACGTGAACTTTACCATTGATGGGACAGACAAGTCATTCACCGTATTTACAACTCGCCCTGATACCCTATATGGAGCTACGTACTGCGTCTTTGCTCCTGAACATGAGCTTATTGAAGAAATTGTAACCCCAGAGCAAGCTGATAAGGTAAAAGAATACCAGCAAAAAGTAGCCACAAAAAGTGACTTGGAACGTACAGAGCTTCAAAAAGAGAAAACAGGGGTCTTTACGGGTGCTTATGCAGTGAACCCGGTAAATGGTGAAAAGCTTCCAATCTGGATTGCCGATTATGTACTTGTCAGCTACGGAAGCGGAGCCATTATGGCAGTTCCCGCTCATGACGAGCGCGACTATGAGTTTGCAAAACAGTTTGACCTTCCTATTAGAGAAGTAGTAGAAGGCGGTAACATAGAGGAAGAAGCCTATACGGAAGACGGTCCCCACGTCAATTCTGGTTTCTTAAACGGATTAGGTAAAGAAGAAGCGATTAAAAATATGATTGAGTGGCTGGAAGAAGAAAAGAAGGGCACAAAACAAATTACCTACCGCCTACGGGACTGGCTGTTCAGCCGCCAACGGTACTGGGGAGAGCCCATTCCTATTATTCACTGGGAGGATGGCACAATGTCTCCTGTTCCAGAAGAGGAGCTGCCTCTTGAGCTTCCTGAACTGGATGAGTTCAAACCGTCAGGGACAGGTGAATCTCCCTTGCAAATGCAGAGGGCTGGCTTGAAGTAACAGATCCTGAGACAGGCATGAGAGGCCGCAGGGAAACAAACACGATGCCTCAATGGGCAGGGAGCTGCTGGTACTACCTGCGGTATATCGACCCACAAAACAGCAAGGAAATCGCTGATCAGCAAAAAGTGAACCGCTGGCTGCCAGTAGATATTTACATTGGCGGTGCAGAGCATGCCGTTCTTCACCTTCTTTATGCCCGCTTTTGGCATAAGGTGCTTTATGACATTGGTGTGGTCCCTACCAAGGAGCCATTTCAGCGATTATATAACCAGGGGATGATCCTTGGGGAGAACAACGAAAAAATGAGCAAATCAAAAGGAAACGTAGTAAATCCAGATGAGATTGTAACCAGCCACGGGGCAGATACCCTTCGTCTGTATGAAATGTTTATGGGACCTCTTGACGCCTCGATTGCCTGGTCAGAAAATGGCCTGGATGGAGCAAAACGGTTTTTAGACAGAGTGTGGCGCTTGCTTGTGACTGACGATGAGAAGCTTAGCAATGCTGTGACTGAAGAAGAAGGCAGCAAGGAGTTTGCTCGTACTTATCACAAAGCTGTTCAAAAGGTTACAGAGGAGTTTGAAAACCTCCGCTTTAATACAGGGATCAGTCAGCTGATGGTATTTATCAATGAAGCCTACAAGCAGGATAAGCTTCCTAAAGAATATGTG
This sequence comes from Thalassobacillus sp. C254, assembly GCF_001310615.1. Lineage (NCBI taxonomy): Bacteria > Bacillati > Bacillota > Bacilli > Caryophanales > Bacillaceae > Thalassobacillus > Thalassobacillus sp. C254. The sequence goes on from NZ_BAXQ01000010.1 coordinate 101,791, forward strand.
GAAGGCTTTGTTAAGCTTCTTTCACCAGTAGCACCTCACATCTCGGAAGAGCTCTGGGAAAAGCTTGGCAATAATGAAAGCATCGCCTACCAAGAATGGCCGACGTATGAGGAAAGCATGCTGGTAGAAAATGAAGTAGAAATTGTTCTGCAAGTTAATGGAAAAGTCCGTTCCAAAACAGTTGTTCCTGCAGATGCCGACAGAGATCAAATGGAAGCTCTTGCAAAAGAAGACGAGAAGATTCAAAGTGCAATTGAAGGAAAAACGATCCGCAAAGTCATTGCGGTTCCAGGGAAACTGGTAAATATCGTTGCTAATTAAGAGAAAAGGCTGCTCGCTAATCGTATACATTCGTTTAGCGGGCAGCCTTTTTTTGTTGAGGAGAAAGTTTATCAGAATAATGGAAAGAGAGAATCTAAATTTGAATAAGCCAAATCTATAGCAGGAATCTTTAATCATCTCACGCCTAATTTACTGTGTATAAATGAAAGTTATGTGTATAACTTTGTGGATAACCATGAGATTTTTACACAATCTTTAAAAAAGCTAAGGTTAAACCCTTAAAGTAAGGCATTACTTATTCACAAAGCAGAAAGATAGTTATCCACATTATGTGAATAACTATCTTGAGGAACCTTGGTTATGCTCGAGAGCCTGCTCAGCAGCACTTTGTCCTGCAGTAAAGCCCGTAGAAAACGCTACTGTTATATTAAAGCCGCCAGTATATCCATGGATATCAAGAACTTCCCCGCAAAAATACAGTCCTTGCTTTAATCTGGATTCCATTCGTTTTGGATGAATCTCTTTTATGGAAACTCCGCCTCCGGTTACAAATGCTTCTTCAATGCTTAACGTACCATGAACATGAAAACGGAAGTCATGGAGAAGCTGTGCCAGTCTGCGAAGGTCCTGATTATTTGTTTCCCCAAGAGGCACAGATTCCTTAATTTCTGATCGGTGTAAGTAAAAAGAAAGCAGACGTTCGGGAGCCATGCCTCGCAATGCATTTTTAACAGCTTTGTTTGCCAGCTCTTTCTTTCTTTTGATTAATTCCTGAAAAAATCTTCTTCATTTTTATCAGGCTCTATGGAGATCCCCATTTCGATCGAGTCCACCGGAAACTTTTTAAATGCTTTCACAACATATTGGCTGCACCGAAGAGCAATAGGACCGGAAACCCCAAAGTGAGTAAAGATCATATCACCACGGTGAGACTTAATTGGCTTTCCTTTAGGGTTATACACAGTAAGTTCTGCCCCTTGAAGAGATAAGCTTGAAGAGATTTTTCTTTAATAAAGCTCTCCTCGGAAGTAATCGGAACTTCTGTAGGGTAAAGCTCTGTAATTGTATGGCCAGCTGCTTTGGCCCATGGATATCCGTCACCGGTTGACCCGGTATGAGGAACAGATTTGCCCCCCGTAGCGATTATGACTGCATTCGCATCAATTGATTCTTTGTTTTGAAGGGTGATGCCAAGAACTTTTTTATCGCTGTACCTGATTGTTTCCACAGGAGTGTCTGTTAACGTCTCTACCCCAAGTTCCTTCATTTTATTCAATAAAGTTCTTACCACCGTTATTGCCTTATCATTTACCGGAAACATCCGTCCCATGTCTTCCTCTTTTAAAGAGATTCCCATTCCTTCAAAAAATGCGATGATATCCTCGTTGTTAAAAATCGAAAATGGACTGTGCATAAACTTCCCATTGCCAGGAATATGAGCAATCAGATCTTTTGTCTCCATTCTATTGGTGACATTACAGCGTCCGCCGCCAGAGATAGCAAGCTTTCGACCGAGTTTTTTACCTTTATCAACAAGGAGAACGCTTGCACCATTTTTGCGGCTCCAATAGAGGCCATCAGCCCGGAAGGCCCTCCCCCAATAACAATTACATCATATTTCATCGATCTATCTCCTTTTCCTTGTATAACGATTACCATTCCAAGTGTGCTATGGTTGCTAAACAATAAATTGTAACGATATCATAACAAAGGAGAGAGAGCATTGCGACTTGAGACATTTTTATAAAAAACGGGTTGAAGTTGTGGAAAGAAGAGGGTATACAAAAAAAGGGAGGAGGATTAGGATGTTAACAAAACTTTCAATTAATACTGCTACAAGAGACGAAATGATTGATATAACTAGTAAAGTAAAGAACTTCATCAAAGAAAGTAATGTAGTTTCAGGTATTGTGACAGTCTATACAGCCCATACTACAGCAGGCATTACTGTAAACGAAAATGCAGATCCAGATGTCAAACATGATATGCTGATGAGGCTTGACGAGGTGTATCCCTGGATCATTCTAAGTATCGTCACGCAGAAGGAAATTCAGCCTCACATTTAAAAGCGAGTACAGTAGGAACACAGCAAACGTTAATCATAGAAGAGGGAGAAATAATCCTGGGAACGTGGCAGGGAATCTACTTTTGCGAATTTGATGGACCGCGGACCAGAACTGTCTATGTTAAGGTTATGAGTGAAGAATAAGCCATAATCAGGGAGGGCATGGATTATACTTAGTTGTCCTCTCTTTTGTATGGAAGATCTGTACGTATTATATATGTTTTTTACTAGGCGTTTTTATAATCTTATCAAGGCATCACATGTAACCCTTAAAGAGAAAGTACATAATTGGAGATGAAGGAATGGGAGATTCAAAATTTTTACGTGGGACGATGATCATGTCGTTGTCTACATTTTTATCTAAATTCTTAGGAATGATCTATGTCTTTCCTTTTGTTGCGCTTGTTGGAAACCAGGGCATGGCTTTGTACCAGTATGGGTACCTTCCTACACTCTCTTGTTGAGTTTGGCAACACTAGGGGTGCCGATGGCTGTATCCAAGTTTATCTCCAAGTATAATGCTCTGGGAGATTACCGTACGGGCCAGCGATTGTTTCAATCAGGGCTTATTTTTATGACGATCACAGGGTTTATCGCTTTTATTTTATTATTTATGATGGCGCCAACGATTGCAGGCTGGATCATTAGTGATCCTGATGATTTAAGCGGTAATGCTCTATCAGATGTTGTATTTACGATTCGTATGGTCAGTGTTGCTCTTCTGATTATCCCTGCTATGGCAGTGATCCGCGGTTATTTTCAGGGGTTTCAATCTATGGGGCCGACAGCTGTATCCCAGGTTGTAGAGCAGATCGTACGAATTATTTTCATATTATCAATGGCTTATTCCATCCTCTACATTTGGGACGGGGAACTTGGAACTGCAGTTGGTTTTGCTACCTTCGGAGCGTTTGTCGGAGGAATTGGAGCGCTGGCTGTTCTGTTGTATTACTGGAAAAAAAGAAAACATTTAATTAACAAAAAATCGAGGAAAGTACTGTCGATCACAATATTTCCTTGCCCTCTATGTACAAGGAGCTTATATCCTATGCACTTCCTATTTCGTTTGTAGGGTTAGCCATCCCTTTGTTTCAGCTGGTAGACCTTTTTTCTTTCAATAATGCATTAATTAACTCCGGGGCATTTATTCAAGGAGAGGCAGAAACTGCTTTTGGTGCTTACTCTGGTTCAGCACACAAATTAATTTTAATCCCAGTGGCTCTGGCGACTGCTATGTCTATCACCTTGATCCCGACTATTACAAACTCCTTTACAAATAAGGACCATAAGCTTTTGCAAAGCCAAATCACGCAGACTTACCAAATTATTTTATTTCTGTCGATTCCGGCAGCAGTAGGTTTATCCATTTTATCTTATCCTTCGTTTGGTGTGCTATTTGGTTTTGAAGACGTATCCGTTGGAGGGTATATCCTTAGATACTATGCACCGGTAGCTATATTCTTTTCATTATTTTCAGTAACCGCAGCAATTTTGCAAGGGATGAACCTGCAAAAATTTGCTGTCGTCTCGCTGACCACCGGGGTAGTCTTGAAGTTGTCATTAAACTACTGGTTTGTATTTATCATGGGGCCTGTGGGAAGCATTATGGCCACTTATATTGGATACGCTGCGGCGATTACGATCAATGTATGGGCAATAGGAAAGTATGCAAAATACGACTATACTCTCCTTGTGAAAAGATTCGGTCTTATTGCAGTGCTTGTTGCAGTAATGGGAATAGCCGTCTGGATTGTACAGGGAGGAGCTATGGTCCTCTTTCCGTTAGATTCTTGGTTTAATGCATTCCTTGTTCTTTCATTTAGTGTCTTTACCGGAGGAGTCCTGTACTTGGCAGCGAGCATGAAAACAGGATTGGCAGGAAAGGTGCTTGGGCATCGTTTTTCTATCTTAAAAACAGGGGACAAGTCATAGAAGATGAGAGGCGTCATTTATTGTTCACGAAAAGGGAGGCTCACTTGCAAAGGCAGGGGAAAGGGCTAATGTGCTGACTCCTTTTGTCGAGCGTTAATAGATGAATAGCCCCTTCATCCTCTTTCTCTAAGTGATGCAGGGTGATATAATAAGACAAACTACAGGTCGTTAATCTGTGGATAGATTGGGAGAAATTGGGGGAGGCCATGAAGTTAGAAAGGTATAAGGATTTTGACTGGATTCTGATAGGAGCTGTCTTTTTATTAAGTTTCTTCGGGATTATCATGGTCTACAGTGCCAGTTACCCGCTGGGAATCGACCTTGCCGATGATCCTGCGTACTTTTTTAAGAGACAATTAATATTTTTTATCGTAGGAACTCTTTTATTTTTTGTGGTGATGCATTTTCCCTACCGTTTTTATCGTAAGCTGACTCCTTTTATTATAACTGCATCTATCATTATGCTTGTGCTCGTCCTGCTGGTGGGATCAGAAGTAAATGGAGCTCAACGGTGGCTGGGAGTAGGGGCATTTCGAATTCAGCCTCTGAAATTGTAAAGCTTGGCATTGTCATATACTTAGCTCAAGTCTATTCTCAAAAGCAGCAATATATCAACTTATTTATTAAAGGGGTTATCCCCCATTAGTAGTGGTAGTGTTTATTTTTACATTAATTATGCTTCAACCGGATTTGGGGACAGCCACAGCAATTCTGCTGGTGACCGTTATTATTGTCTTTTTATCAGGAGCTCGTTTCCGTCACCTTGCTGTGCTGGGGGGCTTTCTGCTGTTGTTGTAGCCTGGCTGGCATTTCAGGCTCCTTACCGGGTCCAGCGTTTAGTAGCCTTTAGAGATCCTTTTGAATTTGCTGGTGATGCTGGCGGCTACCAGTTAGTACAATCATATATAGCCATCGCTCACGGCGGAATAACCGGAACGGGTTTAGGGCAAAGTGTACAAAAGCTTCATTATCTTCCGGAGCCTCACACTGACTTTATTCTGGCAGTAATAGCTGAAGAACTAGGAATGCTGGGAGTAGGGTTTCTATTAATCTGTCTCCTCGTTATAGCAGTTAGAGGACTTATGATCGGAATTCGCTGTAAAAACACATTTGGAACGCTGCTTGCTTTGGGTATTATATTTCAAATGATGAGTCAGGCTATTTTTAATGGCGGGGCAGTAACAGGACTTCTTCCTATTACAGGGATTACCCTTCCTTTTATCAGTTATGGCGGATCATCTCTTTTGGTATCTTTAGTCGCAGCAGGTATATTAGCAAACATCTCCAGAGAGAATTCGAAGGAAAAAAGGCTTGCTGAACAAGAGCCTGCTCATTATTCTAAAAAGCCTCATCAGGCTAAAGCGCATCACCTATAAGGATTCGGAAAGAACGTTGTCAGCCAAAGGCGGACAGCGTTTTTCATTCATTAGGATTCATGATTAAGAAGAGGAGGGTGTAAATTGTTACTGGTAGGATACGGGAAACTGGGAAGAGCGGTAGCTGTCTCAAAAAACAATGATCCTGTTAATGTTTATAATCGGACTGAAAGCAAAATAAAAGAAGAGCAAGAGGCTAATCTTATATACTGCGGACCGGAAAATTTTCACTTATTTTCCAGTGTGCTATTGTGTCTGCCTCCGCAAGCTTATGAGTCTTTCTTTACAAAATACGGCAGTTATTTTAAAGAGGGAACCATTATATACCATACAGCAACGGCAATGATGCAAAGTGAAGTCCAGCCTTTAGCTCAAGGATTGAAGGTAGTCCCATGCAAGTTCGCAGGCCATGCCCTACAATCAATAGAAGACCGAAGTGGCGGCGTATTTGTTATTCCACGGGGTTACCGGGAGGAGAGAAAAGGGCTGGAGGACTGGCTTTCTTCTTCTTTTAAAGTAATAGAAGGAAAGGAAGAAGATGTCCTTGAAGCAAATAAGGCTTCGACTGAAGAAGCAATGAGAATGATCTATTCTCTGCAAAAAAGGCTGGAGAAATCCTCTCTTCCTGATGAAGCAGCAAAGCAGATTATTACTCAAATTCCTCGAGGGGTAATTAAATCGTATTTACAAGGTAATCATGGCCATTTCGCCAAGAAAGTCCTTGAGGAGCTAACGAGCGAAGGTGAGGAGAGATAGGAATGCGATTAGATAAATTACTGGCTAACATTGGTTATGGAAGCCGAAAAGAAGTAAAAAAAATGCTGAAACAAGGAGGTGTCTTAATTGACGGAGTCCCTGCTAAAGGCGGCAATGAACATGTAGAGCCTGAAAAACAGGAGATCAGTGTATTTGGGGAGCCTATTGAATATCAGGAATATATTTATCTAATGATGAATAAGCGCTGGTGTGATTTCAGCAACCGAGGATGAGGTCCAGGAAACAGTGATAGATCTCCTTGAATTTGAAGATGCTGTACGTGGAATGTTTCCTGTAGGGCGACTTGATAAAGACACAACAGGACTCCTTCTTCTTACAAATGATGGGAAATTTTCACACGCTCTGACTTCACCGAAAAAAGGATTAACCAAGACATATGAAGCGCTTATCAACAAGCCGATAACAGAAGAGGATGTGCTTGAATTTCGCGACGGGGTTTATTTAGACGATGGCTATAAAACAAAGCCGGCCGTATTAAGCCAAAAAGAAAATGGTCAGCCTAATGAAATTACATTGGTCATAACAGAAGGTAAGTTTCATCAAGTGAAGCGTATGTTTGAATCAGTGGGAAAAAAGGTGCTGCAGCTTAAGCGTACGCACATCGGCTCCTTGCCATTGGATGAAGATCTTGAGCCAGGAGAGTACCGTGAAATGGCCAAGGACGATGTAGAAAAGCTTCTTGAAGAAGCGTACCAGAAACCAGGGGATTAATTTTTATTGTACGTTTTTCCGTTGCTGAACTTCTATTTTCTTTCAGATCAGGCCTGGATTTATCTCATGCTCTACGGAAAAAGAGAAAATAGGCAGGGGAAAGCTGGTGATCCACAATCGTGTAGTTGTTTCAAAAGGTTGAATCTGTTAAAAGTGCAAGCAAAAAAACCGGCCAGACGGCCGGAGTATATATAAGAATCGTAACAATTATTGTAATCAGGATACTTTTGTTTTCTTTTTGGTTGTGGTCCAGGTCCCTCGTGACGGGCTTTGGACAAGGTTGTTATACTCCAGAACATTCAAGTCGCGCTGTATGGTGCGCGGGGTGATACCGAACTCATCAACCAATTCCCTGGTTGTCACTGACCCCCTTCTCTTAATATAGAGGTAAATGGACTTAATTCGGGTAAGCATACGGTCGGTTGAAGTTCTCAAAAAACCACTCCTTAACCTTTTTTATGGTTGGAACAACCTGTTACCTGGGCCTCTCTCTTTTTATTACTATATTGATAAGGAGCTCTAACATGCTTCTTCTTTTGTCCTGATGCATATGACTTATATTTTATGGGACAAAATAGAAAAGCGTATGCACAAGAGCCAATAGTCTTATCAATAGCCCTGGTTACTATTTTATTGTACAATAATTCCGAACATTTGGCAAAAAAATCAACTTATAATTCAGGAAGGATGAAAAAAATGACTATAAATTGGATGGACGAAGTCCTGCAAAGAAAAGAAAAAATTTTAAAGTGAAACAAGTGAGTTTCTTTCTATTCCAAGCATATTGGACGAAACGACGGCAGCACCGAACGCTCCTTTTGGAAAAAAAGTTGCAGAAGCACTGGAATACATATTAGAAAAAGGGACGAAAGATGGGTTTTCCACTAAAAATGTAGAAGGGTATGCGGGCCATATACATTATGGTTCATACAAAGAAACTGTAGGAGTGCTATGCCATGTTGATGTAGTGCCACCAGGGGACGGATGGACTAATGATCCATTTAGCCCGGTAATTAAAGACGGCAAACTCATTGCACGCGGGGCGATTGATGACAAGGGACCGACAATGGCTGCCTATTTTGCTCTGCAGTTGATTAAGGATCTTGAACTGCCACTATCAAAAAACATAAGGTTAATCATCGGGGCGGACGAGGAAAGCGAGTGGAGATGTGTCAAACGCTACTTTGAAGAGGAACCAGTACCTGATACAGGTTTTGCTCCTGATGCTGAGTTCCCTGTTATATTCGCAGAAAAGGGCATTTGTGATTTTTTCTTTAAGGGGGCAGGAAGCAAATCAAAAGATGGGAAAGCTGACTTCCATTTAGATAAATTTAATGCTGGTCACCGCTTGAACATGGTGCCTGAGAAGGCGGAGGCTCACATTACGGCTGAGAGTGGACAGAAAGCATCAGATATGGCTGAACGTTTTGAATCTTTTCTGAAAAAAGAAGAGGTCACAGGCAGGAAGGAAAGAAGTGGAGATACACTGGTGTTAACACTCGAAGGTAAAGCCGCACATGGCTCTCTTCCTCAGCAAGGAATCAATGCTGGCGTAATAATGGCCCAATTTCTAAATAAGGTACCAATGGATAAACGTGGAGGGTCGTTTGTCGAGCTCATTAGTACCCATTTTTCCGATTTTGTAGGAGAAAAAGCGGGTATCGAAATAGAAGATGAGGTAAGCGGCCATTTGACAATCAACCCAGGACTGGTCCGGTACAATGAAGAGACAGATGAGCTTGGTGTAAATATTCGCTACCCCGTAAAAGCGTCTTACGAGACAATTAAAGCTCAATTGGAGCACATCGCCCAGAAGTTTGAGATGAAAATAGATGTGGCGGCTCACAAAGGCCCTCATTTTGTTGATCCTGAAGACCCGTTAGTTCAAACTCTCCAAAAAGTATATGAAAAGTACACAGAGGACAAGTCGTCTCCTATTGCGATAGGAGGGGGAACTTATGCAAGAGCTATGACCTCTGGCGTTGCTTTTGGCCCTCTTTTCCCAGGGAGAGAAGAAGTGGCACACCAAAGATGAACATATTTTTGTAGAAGATTTATTGAAGTGCACAGCTATCTATGCGGAAGCGTTGTACGAGCTATCAAAAAATAAAAGAAGCGCCCGAAAACCGGGCGCTTCCTTTATTAGAACCAGGCTAGAACTCAAACAGGTCTGTTGATAAGTAACGTTCTCCTGTATCACAGGTGATAGCAACGACTGTTTCCTCTGGGGTTAGACGTTTAGCTACTTCTAATGCTGCAAAGCACGCTGCACCCGAGGACGGCCCAACAAGTATTCCCTCTTTTGCGGCAAGTTCCCGTGTGGTTTGGTAGGCATCTTCATCGGTTATTTTGAAAATTTCATCGTAAACCTCTTGGTTCAGGACTGGAGGGATAAAGCCTGGGCTGGTGCCTACAAGTTTATGTGGCCCTGGTTTACCTCCTGATAGAACTGGAGACCCAAAAGGCTCCACTACATGAGCAGTCATACGGGGAAAAAATTTCTTTAATTCCTCGGCTGTTCCCGTAATTGTGCCTCCTGTTCCTGAAGCTGCTACAAAAGCACTTAAAGGCTTTTGTATATCTTCTTCTACTGCTTCTTTGATTTCCACAGCCGTTGTTTTTCGGTGAGCATTTGGGTTGGCTTCATTCTCAAACTGCATAGGTAAATAGCTGTTGGGTATTTCTTGTGCCAGCTTGTGAGCTTTGTCAATGGCTCCGGGCATTTTTAAATCTCCTGGGGTTAACACGACTTCTGCCCCGTATGCCTTCAGAAGGTTTATTCTTTCCAAGGACATCGTATCAGGCATGACAAGAATGGAACGATAGCCTCTTGCAGATGCATTCATTGCTAAGCCAATTCCTGTATTTCCTGAAGTTGGTTCAATAATTGTTGTATGCTGATTTATAAGTCCGGCTTTTTCTCCTTCAACAATCATATTTTTAGCTGCTCTGTCTTTCACACTGCCACTTGGGTTTTGAAACTCCAGTTTAAGGTATACAGAGGCGCCAGTATTGCCGGGTAATCTATTCAGTTTTAGAAGAGGAGTATGTCCTACGAGGTCCGACATGTTGTTGACCACTCTCATTATTTCACTTCCTTCTTGGATGCAGCATCTTATAACGATGAAGAACACTGTTAGTTTGTATATTCTTCAATATTTTATCATAATTGAAATTACAAATCCTATCCCCTGATCTGACGTAAGAAAAGAGTAAGCAAAATGAAAGGCGTGTTGTTAGTGTATAAAGGAGTTATGTTTGATATGGATAATACCTTATTATCCTCTACGATAGATTTTAAAAGAATGCGAAAGGATTGTTTCCAAGTTGTAACCAAATATCATGAGGAAGGCTCTACGCTTTTTTCACCAGACACTGCCGCTCCTGCAGAATGATAGAATGGGGAAAAAAGCAAGGAAACAAAAACAGGTAACCATGCAATGGTTGAGGAAATGCTGGCCTGTGTTGAGGAATGTGAGAAAGAAGGCATGAAAGAAGCGGCCTTAGAGCCTGGGGCAAAAGAGGTTCTTTCTTACCTTTTAACTAAAAAATATCATGTAGTGGTTGTTACTAACAATGCCACAGCCTCAGCCGAGTATGCTTTAAAAAGGACAGGAGTGGACCACCTTTTTAAGGACATCATAGGCAGAGATAAAATGAAAGCTTTAAAGCCATCCTCTGACTCAGTCATGTCTGTCTTAAAAAAGAATCCTGCTATTCCTGCAAAAGGGTGGCTTATGGTGGGGGATTCCTGGATTGACGGGAAAGCAGCAAACGGAGCAGATGTCCCCTTTATATTGTATAAAGGACAAAGGGAAGAGATAAGAGAAAAAGGGGTAAAGCTCTTATCACATATCCAGCACTTAAATGAATTGTACAAAATATGTTAAGTCAAAATGTAAAGGAGGAATGTCCCTTGGCACAGCATCCACATTATTTTATCGGCCTGACTGTCTCTGAGGACGCAAGGAAAGAGCTTCATACGATGGAGCAGCGACACTCTCAAACCTTATTATTTAAAAAGTGGGTACATCCCCAGGATTACCATATTACATTGGCTTTTTTAGGAGGAAGTTCCGATTCACAAATTGAGAAGGTGAAACAAGAGGTGAGAGAATATGTTAAGGATATCCCCCCTTTCTCCCTGGCTTTAAAAGGAGTTGGAACATTTGGCAAAAAAGATGAGCTAGAATATTCTGGGCGGGTGTGACAGAGCCAAAAGAACTTCACACCCTTCAGCGGCAGGTTGTTCACGCCTGTGAGACAATTGGTTTTACTTTTGACAACAAGCCCTTTCGTCCTCACATCACACTTTCCAGAAAGTGGAAGGGGGGAGGGTCTTATCAAAAACATGTGGAAGAATCACAAATTGAAAAAGATTTAACTTCTAGCTCATGGAAGGTGACAAACTGTGTTCTTTTTCGGACTCACTTAGACCGGACACCGAAATACGAGATCATGGCCACCTTTCCTTTTGTGAACGTGGAGGAGAAATAATGGACGTTATCAGAACAATTTTGCATATTGCTATTTTATATGGTTTTTATGTATTAGGAAGCTGGATTCAGGAATTGTTTAATTTAGTGATACCAGGAAGTATTATAGGAATGCTTCTCCTGCTGTTTCTTTTTTTACAAAAGTATTGACTCCTAAAATGGTGGAGAGAGGAGCAGTCTCTCTCCTTTCTCATATGCCTATATTGTTTTTGCCCATTACGATTGGCATTATCGAATTTCTGGATGTTCTTTCGGGAGGTGGAGTGCTGCTGATCTTTGTAGCGCTTATTAGTACAGTGATTGTAATGGTCGTTTCATCATTGGTCAGTCAAATACTAGCTAAAAGGAGGGAGAGACAGCTTGAACGAATGGTGGATTAGTCTGATTGCTGTGGCTGCTACCCTGGTTACATACCGGCTGGGGATATCTTTGTACCGGATGCTTCCAAGCCCGTTTATGCTGCCGCTGTTAAGTTCTACAATTCTGATTGTAATTTTTCTTTTAATTACCGATATATCCTATGATACATACATGATTGGCGGGCAATGGATTGAAAGCTTGTTAGGTCCTGCTATTGTGGCACTCGCTACCCCCTTTATAAGCAGGCGGAAATGTTAAAAAAATATTTTTGGCCAATAATCGGTGGAGTTTTGCTGGGAGCCTTTGTGGGAATTTTGTCAGGGATTTATTTAGCAAGGTTATTTGGTATTGAAGAATTTCTTTTGTTTTCGTTAGTACCCAAGTCTGTAACTACTCCGGTAGCAATGGAAGTTGCAGCTTCAATAGGCGGCGCCCCACCCCTGGCAGCTGTGTTTGTCGTGGTAGCAGGGATAGGCGGTGTTGTCCTCTCAGGTTATTTATTCAAACTATGTAAAATTGATCATTTTCTTGGAAAAGGAATAGGCCTTGGTGCTGCATCTCATGCCATTGGCACTGCGAAAGCTTTGGAAAATAACGAAAAAGAGGGCGCCGCAAGTTCCATTGCTATGACGTTAAGCGCAGTTGTTGTTTCCATCTTAGCCCCGCTTATCATAATTTTTCTATATTGATTGGCGGCTGCCAGAGAAGAAATAACAAGGTTCTTAGTATCTGGCTGATCAAAAGTTAAAGGACTGTATGGTATAATGAGGAAAATCTGAATTGAAACAAACTTCGTTGGAGGTTGCGTGAGTGGCTCACTTGATTAAGCTAGACGATTACATTTCCAGGTACCAATTAGATTTACAAAGATATCCGAGCCAGTTTACCCGTTTAAAAAAAGAGCGGTGGGAGCTTTTAAAAGGCTCCTGGATCCAGGTAAATACAACAAGGCTTGAGAGCAAAAAAGAAGATGTTTACGATGACTGGTTTGAAGACGTCAATAAAGGGTTTGTAGCAAAGACTTTTGAAAAAGTAAAAAAGCTTCGAAAGCCTGCTAAAGAAGATGGTGCGGGAGAAGACTCTTCATTCTCCTACTTAAAGGGGAAAACAAAAGAAGATATCAGGGAAATATTTTATTATGAGTTATTTCAATCTCAGTTAAAGTGGGCCAGCTCATCTTTATTAGAAGAGTCAAGAGTACATCCTCGCTATAGGTATGATTATCGTCTTCGGGATTTTTTACGGGATTTTCCTGATAATTACTTTTTCATGTATTATCCAGTTTTCGTAGTAAAGGGTGCGCCAGTAGAAATGGAAATTATTATTTTGTCACCCACTGAAGTATGGTGTTTATCTGTTCTTGAAGGCAAAGATCATAGTGTGTTTGAAGCATCATCTGACCGCTTCTGGAATGAGTACATTGATAAGGAAAGAAAAAAAAGACTTAGCCCTTTGCTCTCTCTAAATCGAATGTCAGCAATTATAAAGGCAGTTATGAAAGAAGAAGGGTTTTTTATGCCTGTCAGGCAAGGAGTACTTGCGCCTTCATCCATGATTGATAATAAAATCGTGGGAACCAAGGTAGAAATGATTGATAAACGGACTTATCCCGAATGGCTTACTAAAATGAAGCGACATCCTTCTCCTGTCAAAGGACTGCAGCTTAAGACAGCAGCTGCCTTATTAAAGCATACTCATACTGTAGCCTGCGAGAGAGAAAGTACGGAGGATAAGGAAAATCCTGATGATCACCTTTCCTTTTCTGAAGGATATGGAAATAACAAATAAAAAAGAAAGTCGGTCTCCCTGAAAAGAGAGATGACTTTCTTCATTAGCTAAATACAATTGTTTTATTACCATGAACGAGGACTTTGTCATCGTTGTGCCACTCTACAGCTCTGGCAAGCGCAATTTTTTCAACATTACGGCCTCCAATTTTCAAATCGGCAATAGAGTATCGGTGGTTTACCCGAAGAACTTCCTGTTCAATGATCGGTCCTTCATCTAAGTCATCAGTCACATAATGGGCCGTAGCCCGATAAGTTTGACCCCTCGATTGAAGGCTTTTTTGTATGGATTAGCTCCAATAAAAGCCGGTAAAAACGAGTGGTGGATGTTAATAATTTTATGGGTGAAGTGGGATACAAACTGTGGTGAAAGAATCTGCATGTACCTGGCGAGGACAATGAAGTCAATGTCCAGATTTTTTAATAATTCTATTGCTTCCTCTTCAGCATCGTGCTTATTTCCTTTGTTAACGGGAATATGATAAAAAGGGACGCCATACGATTCTACAGTAGCTTGTAAGTCTGGGTGGTTGCTGATAATTGCAGGGATATCCACTTGCAGTTCCCCAGAACGCCATTTCCAAAGCAATTCCAACAGGCAGTGATCTTCTTTAGAGACAAAGATTGCCATCCTTTTTATCTTTCTTTCACTTTCAATTCGCCAGCTCATATCGAAACGATCTCCAACCTCACTAAAACGCTCTTGAATCAAAGGGAAGTTGTGATCAAAGTCTTCCAGGTCAAATTCAATCCTCATGAAAAACATACCGCCTTCTGGATCGGTACTATATTGATCAGATTGAACAATGTTAGCATTGTAGTTATATAAGAAATTTGAAACTGCTGAGACAATGCCCGGCTGGTCAGCGCATGATATTAATACTCTCGCACGGTCTTGTTTCTTACTTTGTAGCATTTCTCTATCCTCCGTTATTCTCTTGTATCAGTTACGGGTTATACTATACCACTCCTTATGTTGAAAAAAAGCGCCCGTTCCTATAAAGCACAGTTTCTAGAGAGGACTGATGCTTTATGTTCACCACAGACATAGGCAGCCGGAAATAATCCAATGATTTCAACAAGGGGGAAGCCAATGAAAACAGATCTGCAAAAAAAAAGCAGCCATGCACGTATTAAGGCCTGGTTTGAAACCCTTTCAAAAATTGTGGTGGAAAGCACCTCTCCAATTGAAGAAACACAGTGGCAGCTGGTTCAAAAGCAAAAGAACAGCAACAGGGACACTGATATTCTTGCTTCTTTCTCTATTACCGGAAACAGGCTTATCTTTACTCTCGATTATCCTCTTGTTATGGGTGAAGGGTATTTTGTTATTACTCCCTCAGGTGCCCGCATTCGGTACTGTCGGGCTCAGCTGTGAGAACAGAAGAGTTTGACAGGTTGTATGCTTACCACGGGAATGACCTTGGAGCAGTATGGGGACCGTCTTATACGGAATTTGCCGTCTGGGCGCCTACTGCTGAAAAGGTATCTCTGCTTTTATACAATGCTGAAGCATCTCGCCCTAAAATCAGTCTGTTAATGAATAAAACAGAGAAGGGAGTATGGAGATATACACTAAAAGGCAACCATGAGGACTATTATATACTTACCAGGTATTTGTTAATGGAGTCTGGCATGAAACGGTTGATCCTTATGCTAAATCGTTGACCGCAAATGGACGCCACGGAGCGGTTATTCGTAAATCTGAAGACTTATTAAGGCCTGAGCGCCCGCCATTCATATCTCCTGTTGATGCGATTATTTACGAGGCTCATGTGCGAGATATGACTACCCACCTCAAAAGTGGAGTGAGGGAAAAAGGAAAATACAGCGGGCTGGCAGAACGGGGAACGAGAATAGAAAGAGAAAACATTACTACTGCTCTTGAGCATATTATTGAAATGGGTGTTACACATGTTCAGCTTCTTCCAGTTAATGATTTTGGAAGTGTGGATGAAAATCGTCCGTTTATGAATTATAATTGGGGGTATGATGCTACCCACCATTTTTCCCCTGAAGGAAGTTATGCTACAGACCCCAATAATCCTTTTTCACGTATAGAGGAACTTAAGAATCTTATTCATACATTCCATGAAGCTGGACTTCGAGTAGTGCTTGATGTTGTATTCAATCATGTTTATATAAAAGAAGATTCTCCATTTGAAAAGCTCGTCCCAGGGTACTACTTCAGGTATGATGAACATGGTTTACCATCAGATGGTACAGGAGTAGGAAACGACACGGCTTCTGAACGGGCAATGATGAGGAAATACATTGTGGATTGTATTACCTATTGGGCAGAAGAATATCAAGTTGATGGGTTCCGTTTTGACTTAATGGGAATTCATGACATAAAAACGATGAAGCCGTCCGGCAGGCAGTTAACCAAATCGATTCTTCTATTCTTATTTACGGGGAAGGGTGGGATATGCCTACACCTATTCCCTATGAGGAAAAAGCGATTATGGCCCATGGGAAACATTTGGAAGGGATTGGGTTTTTTAATGATGCTTTTCGAGAAGCGATGAAGGGAAGCTCCTTTAATATAAAAGAACGGGGCTTCATTAATGGGAAGAGAGAAGCAGAAATTGAAGTAGAGAAATACATGCACGGCAGCATTCCACTGCAAGCTGGAGATCCTTCTTTGTTTACAGATCCTGCTCAATCTATTAATTATATAGAATGTCATGATAATATGACGGTGTGGGATCAATTGAAAGTTTCCGTGCCAGAAGCAAATGAAAGACTGTATGAGAAGATGCAAAGGCTCGCCCTTACCGCTGTGCTCACCGCTCAGGGTATTCCTTTTATTCATGCGGGTCAGGAGTTTTGCAGGACAAAACATGGGCATGTAAACAGCTACAATGCTCCCGATTGGCTGAACCAAATGGATTGGGAAAGGAAAAAGCAATATCGTAAGACTGTGGAGTACGTAAAAGGACTTATTAAAATTAGAAAAGAAATACCAGCTCTGCGATTAAAGGATCAGGAAGAAATTCAAAAGAGGTTTTCTTATATTCAGACACCCCCGCATGTGGTCGGCTTTCATATAAAGAGACTCTCGGAGGAAGAAGATTTTAAAGAACTGATTGTCTTTTTAAATGGGGCATGGGAAAAGGTAGAAGTGTCTTTGCCGAAAGGTATCAAATCTTGTCAAGTTATCGTTGACGATCAAAGAGCAAGTTTGATACCATTAAAAACAATTGACAGCAGTACTATTGCTGTTCCGGCAATAAGTGCTACGATATTGTATCGATAAAGCAGAGTCCTCTTTTTATTGACTCTGCTTCATTATATAATAAACATTTAAGGTTATATTCTCCACGCCCGTTACGGCAAATAATGTATAAAGGATTTCGTCATGAAAAACACGGATTACTATATGAAAACGAGGGTGAAGTTATTGAAACCGCTACTTGGAGAAGGTTGGGATCTAGAACCAGCCGGAGGGGCCACTGGTGAAGCGTACATAGCACATGATGGAGAGAGGAAGCTTTTCTTAAAAAGAAATTCATCTCCCTTTTTAGCTGTGTTGTCTGCTGAAGGAATTGTACCAAAGCTGTTATGGACAAAACGGTTGGAAAATGGAGATGTGATTACCGCTCAACAATGGGTTTATGGACGGGAGTTAAGTGCTCATGAAATGACAAGGGTAGATGTTGCAAAGCTGTTAAGCAAAATCCATTCATCAAGTGAACTGCTGGATATGTTTAAGCGGATAGGCAATGAACCTTTAACACCTGCCAGCATTGTGGAAGATTTGCAGAATCAGATTCTTCAGGGAGGACTTTCTCACCCGATGCTCCAGGAAGCTGTCACTTATCTTTCTTCAATGAGAGAAAAAGTTGCTCCTCCTGAAATGGTCGTGTGTCATTGTGATATCAACCATAATAACTGGATTATTAGTGAAAAAGAGCATCTCTATCTTATTGATTGGGACGGGGCAACTGTTGCAGATCCCGCGTTGGATCTTGGGTTACTTCTTTATGAATATCTTCCCAAAAGCCAGTGGGGAGTATGGCTTAAGTCATATGGCGTTATACTTGATGATCAGCTTGAAGTGAGAATGCATTGGTATGTTATTTCTCATGCATTATCTGCATTGCTTTTCCATCTCCAGCAAGGTGAAACTGAGGAAATCGAAAGATGGAATAAAGAATTAAGAAAACTATTAACGACCAATCGCTTATTCCTGAAAAATAATGTATTTCCCGGGGAATAGAATCATTTTCTGTCGGAAGTCTGTGTCCTCCTGAATACCAGGAGGTTTTTTGTCTGTCATCTCCTGTTTTATATTTTAAGATATGTTCATCCTTAACATGGAAATAAACAGGCGGGCACGAAAGAGCAATGGAGAGAGGTTCTTAGAAAACACGTAACAAAAGGAGGAAATCAAAATGAGACTTAGGAATAAGCCATGGGCTATGGAATACTTACAGTCGCATCCTGAGTATGTCATCACTAACCCTGAAGATATCCAATCGTGGAAACAGCATTTTGGGACCGACCATCCCCTTCATGTAGAAGTAGGAACTGGCAAAGGGAAGTTTTTAAAGGATATGAGCGAAAAATATCCTAATATTAATTTTATAGGTGTCGAAAAATATGAGAGTGTTCTCGTTTCCGGTGTCGAGAAAGCAGTAGAAAGTAAGCCCACAAATCTTGCATTCATCCATGCTGATGTAAATAACCTCTTTGATTATTTTAAAGAAAATGAAATCGACCAACTATATATAAATTTCACTGATCCTTGGCCAAAAGCACGACATGAAAAAAGACGATTAACCTACAAGGGTTTCCTGAGTAAGTATAAAAAAGTATTAAAAAACAATGGGGAAATTCATTTTAAAACAGACAATCAGGGGCTGTTTGAATATTCTATTGAAAGTATGTCCAGCTTTGGAATGATTCTTAAAAATGTAAGCCTGGATCTGCATAAAAGCAGCTGGGATGACAATGTAATGACGGAGTATGAAGAAAAGTTCTCCAAGAAAAATTATAGAATTTATCGTTTAGAAGCTCAATTTGAAAAACCCTCCTCTACATAAAAGGAGGGTTTTCGCATGGAGTCGGAGAAATAAGTACTAGAGAGCACCACGTAAAAATGTAAGCGAGTTCAAAAGGAGGAGAGCAAGTGGAACAATTAACGATTGGGGATTATACGTTAACATGGCTTCAAGGAGGAGTCACACATTTGGACGGCGGAGCATGTTTGGTGTTGTGCCAAAACCTCTATGGTCAAAGTTGTATCCAGCAAATGAAAACAATCAAATTGAACTCAGGTCTGATCCTATTTTGGTTCAAGGCAAGGGAAAGAACTTTCTAATTGAAGCCGGACTTGGAAACGACCGTTTTTCAAAAAAGCAATTGAGAAATTATGCGATTACTGAAGAATCTTTTATCATAAAAGGTTTGGACACAATGGGACTATCTCCGGACGACATTGATGGTGTGTTAATGACTCATATGCATTTTGACCATTGTGCCGGCTTAGTGCATAAAGAAGAAGAAAAAGATGTACCTTTTTTCAAAAATGCAGTAATCTATACTTCAGAAATAGAGTGGGAGGAAACAAGAAACCCTAATATTCGATCAAAAAATACATACTGGGAGCAAAATTGGAAGCCCATAGAACATCAGGTTCAAACGTTCAAACAGCAAACAGAGGTGCTGCCGGGCATAACGATGATCCATACGGGTGGTCATAGTGCAGGACACAGTATTGTTACGATTGAACAGGGGGAGGACATGCTCATTCACATGGCCGATATCATGGGTACTCATGCACATAAAAATGTGCTCTGGGTCATGGCATTTGATGATTATCCAATGGATTCAATTGAAGCAAAGAGAAAATGGATGGATATTGGGTATAACAACGAAGCATGGTTTAGTTTTTATCATGATTATAAGTACAGAGCCATTCAATTTGATGGACAAGGAGAAATAAAGAGGAGTATTACAAGGGAAATATAAAAGAACAACGGGAAAATGGGAAGCAGAAGCTTTTTGTCAGAATGTCGAGAAACCCCTTCTGCTTTTCTAAAGCAGAGGGGTTTCTCATTCCGTAAAATATTTATTTTCGGGAATTTGTTGTAGGTAAAGAAGATCGCAAACCACCTTACACCCTAGGTCTACTACTCATAGTAAGTT
Organism: Thalassobacillus sp. C254; assembly: GCF_001310615.1. Lineage (NCBI taxonomy): Bacteria > Bacillati > Bacillota > Bacilli > Caryophanales > Bacillaceae > Thalassobacillus > Thalassobacillus sp. C254. The sequence continues at coordinate 121,730 of NZ_BAXQ01000010.1, forward strand.
GTCTTCTGGCACTAATTGATCGATGGAGACTACCTCTAATTCAATTCTTTCCCTGAATGGATGTAACATGGCATTCACCCCAGGTAAAAAATTGTAAACGAAACTTCCACATGACTTCACCACGATTTGGAGAAGCGAAAGACGGCGACTCCTGGGGGAAAAGCAACAGCTGAAGATCCCGCAGGACGATGTTCCCGAGAAAGCTGAAGCGTTGGCCGCGGACAGCGTCCGTCTGTAGTGAATGGAGAGTGTGGACTTTTTAGTCGACTAATTATACCTTATAAATTTGAATAATAGGTTAATCAATCAAAAAAATGCTATGGAGAAAGTCTTAACCGTTTACAGGAAGCAGAAGCTTCCTGTTTTTTTATGGTTATTTCACCAGATTCACAGGTAGATGACTGCATGTTTTTCTCCTATAAAAGGGGCGGGCAATAAAAGGAGTCCTGCCACTAAAATTTGTCATTTTGGGCACCTTAAAAGTAGAAATGGACCGAAATACATTTCACTTTAAAGGAGAGAAAGAAAATTAGTACAATACGACGCGGAAAAAAAGAAAATTCAAAAGTAGACTGGACAGTATTTGGGTTATCTGGAGGTTTATTGCTACTGTTTGCCTTACTATCATTTATTAGTATGGAGGCAGTAGGTTTATTTGTAAGTGAAACGTTTGCCTGGTCTGCTGCTTACTTTGGGGCATTTTGGCAGGTTCTTATGCTGGCTACGTTTGCAGTTGCTATTGTATTAGCTTTTTCGACCTACGGTAAAGTGCGATTAGGCAATACAAGCTCTCCTGAGTTAAGCAATTTTAAATGGATTTCGATTATTATGGCTACTTTGTTAGCAGGAGGGGGAGTGTTTTGGGCTGCTGCGGAGCCAATGTATCACTTCATGGAAGTACCTCCATTGCGCGGTGGAATTACTGAAGGAACACAGGAGGCGGTAGCACCTGCCTTATCCCAAAGCTTTATGCACTGGGGGTTTTTGGCCTGGGCAATATTGGGGACCATTAGTGCAGTCGTAATGATGTACGGATATTATCATAAAGGAATGCCGATGAAACCGCGAACGCTCTTATATCCGATGTTTGGGAAAAGATTAAATGAGAGCGTGTGGGGAAAAGTGATCGATGCTTTTTCCATCATTGCCGTAGCTGCCGGCACGATAGGACCGATTGGTTTTCTTGGACTTCAGGCCAGCTATGGGTTAGAAGCACTTTTTGGAATACCGGATATTTTTATGACGCAGCTCGGCATTATTATTGGAGTGGTAGCTATTTCAACTGTTTCAGCTGTAACAGGTTTGCATAAAGGAATACAGCTGTTAAGCCGGTTTAATGTTACTTTAGCCATTGTTCTAATGCTCGCTGTATTAATTTTGGGCCCGGGAGGCTTTATTATTGATTCTTTTATTTCTTCTTTTGGAACCTATGTTCATCAATTCATACCAATGAGCACTTATCGGGGAGACCAGGGATGGCTCAGCTTTTGGACGCTCTTCTTTTGGGGATGGTTTATCGGGTATGGGCCGATGATGGCTATGCTTATCAGCCGGATATCCAGGGGGCGGACCATCCGGGAAATTGTCATAGCGGTAGGGATTATTGCTCCGGTCGTAACAACATTCTGGTTTACCATTGTCGGAGGGAGCGGTATCTTTTTTGAATTGAATAACCCTGGTTCAGTTTCTGACGCTCTAAATGAAGCAGGAATGCCGGCATCAATGATCGCCATTACTGAACAACTACCTTTAGCGGTCATAATTTCTCCATTGTTTTTATTATTGACGGTATTGTTTGTCGTAACCACAGCTGATTCAATGGCTTACACCATTGCTATGGGTGTTACAGGACAAGGAAATCCCGGCAAAAGCATGAGAATTTTTTGGGCAATTCTCATGGGGACGATTGCGGTTATTCTGCTTTATTTAGGGGAAGGCAGCATTGACGCCCTTCAATCATTTATCGTCGTTACTGCTGTACCGGTCAGTATTTTATTATTGCCTATGTTATGGCTTGCCCCAAGAGCAGCAAGGAAATTGGCTGAAGAACAGGGCCTGGTTACCCCTTCTAAAAGATTATAAAAAATAATAGCCCCGCTCATAAGGCCTCCTTCCTTTTACATTTAACAATAGGATGTAAGAGGTGTGATTGTTTTTGGTTATTTTTGATTGAAAATGATTTAAAATGATTGATCATGATCGGGTGTGGGTATATAATTACAATGTAAGCGATTAAATGAGGGGGGAGTATATGCTTCATATAGAAAGAAAAGAAATAATTTTGTCTGTATTAAAGAGTAAAGAAGTAGTTTCTGTGCAGGAACTTGTTGATGCAACACAAGCTTCTGAATCAACCATTCGCCGGGACCTTACAGATCTTGAAAATGAGAACTATTTGAAAAGAGTTCATGGCGGCGCCTCTCTCCTTCGCAAAAAGAAAGAAGAATTAACTGTAGCAGAAAAAAAGGTAAGAAATATAGAAGAAAAAAGAGCCATAGCAGAATATGCTGCCAGCTTAATTAATACAGGAGAAAGTATTTTCTTAGATGCAGGGACTTCCACAATTGAGATGATTCCTCATCTTGCGGAAAAGAAAGTGGTGGTTGTCACAACTGGTGTTTATCATGTGCCTCTCTTGCTTGAACATCACATAGAAACCTATGTAGCAGGAGGCCATGTGAAACAAAATACCGGTGCTTTAGTTGGAACAAAGGCCTTGCTTTCACTGAGAGAATACCGGTTTGATAAATGCTTTTTAGGAATTAACGGTGTGCATCCAATTCATGGGTATACCACTCCTGATCCTGAGGAAGCAACTGTAAAACAGACCGCCCTGTCATTAGCAGCTAAAGCATATGTCCTGGCAGATCCCTCCAAGTTCGGCGAAGCTGTTTTTGCTTCAGTAGCTCCTATAGAACAGGCTGCTATTGTAACAACTGATTCATTACATGAGGAGCGCTTAGAGGAGTTAAAAGAAAAGACAGAAATTAAGGTGGTCAATCAACTATGATTTACACTCTCACTTTAAATCCAGCAGTAGATTACATTGTCAATGTATCAAATTTTGAAATTGGACAGGTAAACAGGGCATCAAAAGAAAGTAAGTTTGCTGGTGGAAAAGGCATTAATGTATCAAAAGTGTTAACGAGGCTGGAAAAAGAAAGTACGGCTCTTGGGTTTATCGGAGGATTTACGGGCCAATATATTCAAACGTCTTTAGATAAAGAGAAAATTTCCTCTGAATTCATTCAGGTAAACGGTGATACAAGGATTAATGTGAAGTTAAAGACAGAAGAAGAGTCTGAAATCAATGGTATCTCACCAACTATTTCAGAAGAAAATCTAAGCAGCTTGAAAGAGCAGCTTGGACATCTGAAAAGTACAGATGTACTGGTGCTTGCAGGCAGCGTCCCGGATACTGTTTCTTCTTCAATCTATACAGAAATAATAAATATGGTAAAAGAAAGAAATGTAAAGGTGTTTGTGGATACGAGCGGTCCGGCATTAAAAGAAGTAATGAAAACAAGCCCCTTTTTTATTAAGCCTAATCATCATGAATTAGCTGAACTTCTTGATGTAACAGTCAACACAGTAGAAGAGGCAGCTCATTTTGGAAAAAAAGCCCTTGAAAAGTGGGATATTACTCATCTTTTAATTTCAATGGCTGGTAAAGGAGCCGTTTATATTTCAAAAGATGAAGTTATGCATGCCACTGTTCCTTCAGGTAATGTAGTTAACTCGGTAGGGGCTGGAGATTCTATGGTTGCTGGATTTATAGCCGGCTTTGAAGAGGGACTTCCCTTAGAAGAAGTGCTGGCAACAGCGGTAGCCGCAGGCAGCGGGACAGCTTTTTCAAATGGTTTTTGTACAAAGGATCTCGTACATTCGTTGAAAAAGAACATTAAGATTACATCTCTCCAACAATAAATACTAGAGAGGATGAAAGAGATGAAAATTACAGAGCTTCTCAAAGCTGATACGATACAGCTCGACTTGCAAAGCTCTTCAAAAGAAGAAGTCATTGATGAATTAATTGGTACTCTTGATAAAGCGGGGCGCCTGCATGACCCTAAAGGATG